>NZ_KV790849.1:186305-209851 GCF_001807725.1 Granulicatella sp. HMSC31F03
TTCGTTTTCTTTCCCCCACAAAGTTGAATAGGAATGAGCTAGCTGGAAACAGCGACGCTCATTCCATTCAACCACTGTGCTTACGCGGAGTACAGGACTTGTCCCGTAGTTAAAACAGTTTATAAAGTTAGACGCAGTAGCTGATTGAATCAAGCTTCATCACTTGTGATTCGCTTAATTCTAATCAGCCTTGCGGGGGTAAGACTACAAAGCAAACAGGACTCACACTGTGAGTCCTGTTTTGTCTTTGGTCTTACTCCCGTTTGAAGATTCGAAGGTGCAAGACTACAGGCTTGCGCCGGTGCCCCGTAACTGCGATTATAATTCAAATCCACAAGGATTCGCAGTAATCTTTTTTAGTATATTTGAACGCAAGTTCAATTTGCCCCATCTCAAGCTGTTTTTCAACAAGCACAAAGCACAAACCAATTTGTATTAGTCTTCCAATCGTATTTCTTTTATTTTTGTCAGGTTTGGTCTAGAATGAATAGATAAGGAAAAAGGGGTGAATATTATGGAAATGGAACGCATTAACGACGATACATTCTTATTACGTATCGAGAACCAAGATCTCATCGACCGTGGTACATCAATACCTGAATTACTTGGAAATCCAGGCGAAATCGAAGGCTTTTTCCATAGTATTTTAGAGGAGATGGGCGTCTTGAATCAATTCGAAGATTCAGACGGATTGAGTTTTCAAATCATGCCAAATCCAGACGGCCTAGAACTCTATGTGACACGTATTGTGGACATGGGAGATGAATCAACAGACGAGCGTATGGTGCGCAATATCGTTGATACGATTCAACATTCTCTAACAGACCGTATTGGGAAGAAGCGTAGAGAGGATAAAGAAGAAGGTAAACTTTCTCCAAAACCAGTGATAAATACGGAAGAACAATCTTCAACATTGAAACCAATTGATGTGACAGTAGTTTTTGAAGACTTCGAAGATTTCGTCTCAATGGCAAAAGAAACAGCAGGGGAGTTCGACCAATCTGTTCTTTACCGTTACAGCGGACATTACTTCTTACACGTTTTCCATCAAGTGGAAAAACCAGAAGAAGTGGCTGCGAAAATGGCACTTGTTCGTGAGTATGCTGAGTTTTCAAGAATTTCATGGGAAGTCTTAAAAGAATACGGCGAAGTCATTATGCCGGAAGCAGCCCTCGAAACAGGCAAACAATATTTCTAAAAACCAAAAAGAGTTGAGCAGTCGACTCTTTTTTTGATACAAAGGAGTAATTAAGATGAATGAAACAATCCAAACACAACTGAACCACCGTACGATTCGTGCGTTTAAAGACCAAACATTGACAAAAGAAGAAGTGGATTTACTAGTAGAAGTGGCGCAAAGAACAGCTTCAAGTATGTACTTACAAGCTTATTCGATTATTAGTGTGACAGATCCAGAGTTGAAGAAGGAATTAGCTGCCGTGAGTGGACAATCTTATGTGGCGACTAGCGGACATTTATTCGTATTTGTGGTGGACCAACGTCGTAATACGGAAATTGCGAAAGCCTTAGGACAAGAAGTGGGGGTTCAAGGTAGCGCAGACCGTTTCGTATCGGGGTTAACAGATGCTGTGATTGCAGCTCAGAATGTTGTTGTGGCGGCAGAATCTTTAGGAATGGGGACTGTGTATCTAGGAAGTTTCTTTAACGACACAGCAAAAATCGTCGAGTTACTAAATTTACCAAAATATACTTACCCAGCAATCGGTTTAGCTGTGGGATGGCCGGACCAGGAACCACAATTAAAACCACGCCTTCCAAAAGAAGTGGTTCATATGGAAAATGGCTATCGTGAACTTGAAAATCCACTAGAAGAGTTAAAAGAGTATGATGCGACTGTTACAGAGTACTATGACCTTCGCGATGCTAACAAACGTGTAGATGCCTTTACAAAACAAGTGTCTACAAAATACCATACGCTTGGTGCGAAACGCGCTGAAATGCTCGATGTACTAAAAGCACAAGGCTTCCTAACAGAAGAATAAAAAAGAAGACAAGAAATAGTCGATTCGATTCGATTATTTCTTGTTTTTTATTATGAATTTCCATGAGTATTATAAAAAGGTAGATTGAAAAGTTAGAAATCCGCAATTTTATAGCAAATTTTAATTACTTTAAATTTGAAATAGTATTGATATTATCATAATTTTTATAATATAATTTAAATGCGTATGAAAAGATTTTATGGCTTAGCGTTTCGTAAGCCTTCAAAACATTAGTGGGAGATGCTAGCGCAAGTACTACTTCATCCACCTTATGAACAGCTAATTTGCTGTCACTGTTGCTTTGCATAATGAGTTTTCATACGCTTTTTTATTTTATTAAGGAGATTACCATGAAATATTATCAGATATCTTCAATAGATATGCTAGCATTTGCGTTAAGGATTCCTGTTAAACAAATCACAGGATTACTCTATGGTGTTAAAATTGAAAATTGTTATAGCACCAAAGAAATTCCCAAAAAAGATGGAAGTAAAAGGATACTTAATGCTCCAAATAAGAGTTTAAAATACGTTCAAAGACAGATATGTAAGTTGTTAATTAATAGGTTAGATGAATTGACAGAAAAAAATGGGGTGAAAAATAATATTTCTCATGGCTTTTTTAAAGGGAAAAGTATAAAAACAAATGCACTACCCCATAGAAATAAAAAATATGTTTTAAATGTAGATTTAGAAGATTTTTTTGATTCTATTCATTTCGGGAGAGTACAAGGTTTCTTTAAGAATAACAAATATTTCAAATTGCCTGAAATTGCTACGGTTTTAGCGCAACTAACTTGTTTTAATGGAAAGTTACCTCAAGGAGCGCCGACATCACCATTAGTTTCCAATTTAATTTGTCAAATTTTAGATTTTAAAATTTTAAAGTTATGTAAAAAATATAAGCTTACTTACACAAGATATGTTGATGACTTGACGTTCTCGACAAACGATCCGTACTTTTTTTATTTATATAATTATTTTTTAGATGAATTAAATAATTTGATTAATAAAGCAGGATTTAAAATTAATTTACAAAAAACTCATTTTCAACCTTTTAATAATAGGCAGGTGGTAACAGGCCTTTCTGTAAATAAAATTTTAAATGTAAAGAAAGAGTTCTATAAAATAACAAGAAGTATGGCCAATAGTTTATACAAAACAGGTACTTTTGAAATTGATGGAAAGAAAGAGACAGTAGAGAAGATTGATAAATTACATGGAAGATTCACTTTTATAAATGATTTGGTCAAATCTAATAATAGATTGCATGAAATAAACTCTTTAAGGTTGAATGGAATAGAATATAAAAAATTCTTATTAACAACATATGAAAAAGAGTTTGAATATAAGTCAGCTAATCAAAAATCTGAACTTAAATGGAAAAATAATCTTGGTCATTTAAATTTAAGAGAGAAAGATTTTCAGAAGTTTTTATTCTATAAATATTTTATTGCAAATACTTCAGTAACTATTCTTACTGAAGGGAAAACAGATAGTAGGTATTTAAAAGCAGCACTAAAAAAAACATACAGTCAGTACCCAGAATTAATTAATTTTGAAGATTCTAAATTTAAGGTTAATATTAATTTTATAAATCGCACGGCTACTCAAAGATATTTTTTTGGAATATTAGAAGGTGGTGGTGGGGATTTAACACAACTATTAAAGTATTTCACAGATGGGAAAAATGATATAGAGAGAAATTATCTATCTTACTTCAAAAGAATTATACCAGAAGCTCCCAAAAAACCTGTGATATTTTTAGTGGATAATGAATCAGACAATAAAAGTCCTTTGGAAAATGTGGCCAGTTTTTTGGCTTCCAGACAGGGTGTGAAGAAACAAGATATAGTGAAAAAACTGCAGAATGATTTTTACTATCACGTAGATTTCAATGTGTTTATTGTAACTCTGCCCACCAACATTTTTAACAACAAAACGAATATTGAGATTGAAGATTTATTAAACTTAGATGAAATAAACAATCAAATTATACGGGAAAGATATTCAGGAAAGAGTTTTTCTCCTAAAAAATCACATAATGATATTAATCATATTGGAAAAGAAATTTTTTCGAATTTTATAAATAGAAATTATAGTAATCCTTTAATTGATTTTTCTGGTTTTAGGCAGTTACTTGATCTAATAGATAGTCTTTCTCAAGATTATCATTCATACACAAATAATTAATTTTTTGTAGTTTTTATTAATCTTTCATAGATAAAGAAGACAAGAAATAGTCGATTCGACTTTTTCTTGTCTTTATTTGTTTTATTGAATGTTTAATGAATCTAGGACAGATTGTTTCATGCCTTCGATTGAAAGAACTTTTGTATGACGGATTGGGGCATCCAATACACTTGTTACAGCTGTTGGAATGGCAATGCCGCTTTCTTGTTGAATCGCGTTCATCAGTTCTGCGTCGGATTGATTCGTATCCACGTCTAGTGCTGAAAGTACGCTTTGTGGGAATTTGTATGGACTAGCAGTCGATACCACCACTGTAGGAGTGGCATCTCCTGTTTCTTTCTTATATTTCGTATACACAGCATCTGCGACCGCAGTGTGTGGATCTAATAAGTAATGCTCACTCTTAAATACATCATGAATTGTTTGAGCGGTTTCTTCTTGGCTTGCACGATTTCCGTAAAATTGTTTGAAGAGAGCCGTATCTGTATTTGGAACAGAGTAGCTTCCGTTTTCTTTTAGGGAAGTCATTAGTGCATTTGTTTTGTCTGAGTTTCGTCCTGTTAATTCGAAGACGAAACGCTCAAGGTTACTTGAAACAAGGATATCCATACTTGGAGAACTTGTTAATTTAAATTCGCGAAGTCGGTTGTATGTTCCTGTTTGGAAGAAATCAACAAGCACATCATTTTCGTTTGAAGCACAGATGAGTTTGTTGATTGGAACACCAATTCCTTTTGCATAGAAGGCTGCTAGGATATTACCGAAGTTACCAGTTGGAACCACAACGTTCATTGGGTCGCCAATTGCAAGAGTACCGTCTTTCACTAATTGTGCATACGCGAATACGTAGTACACGATTTGTGGGCAAAGACGTCCAATGTTGATGGAGTTTGCAGAAGAGAATTGGAATCCTTTTTCTGCAAGTGTTGCGTTTAATTCTTTATCCGCAAATAACTCTTTGACTTTTGTTTGCGCGTCATCGAAGTTTCCTTCTACACCATATACGAATGTGTTATCGCCTGCTTGTGTCACCATTTGGCGTTCTTGAATCGTACTGACACCACCTTTTGGATAGAAGACGATAATGTTTGTATGAGGAACGTCTGCAAATCCTGCAAGGGCTGCTTTCCCAGTGTCTCCTGAAGTTGCTGTTAGAATCACGATTTCTTTGTCAGATTGATTTTTCTTCGCAGCAGTTGTGAGAAGGTACGGCAAGATGGATAGCGCCATATCCTTGAAAGCAATGGTTCTTCCATGGAAGAGTTCCATGAAATGACGGTCGCCCACCCTTTTCACAGGTACGATTTCTTTAGTATCAAACGTTGTATCATATGCTGAATGCACGCAATGTGTAATTTCTTCTTTGGTAAAATCTGTTAAAAATGCAGATAAAATTTCAATGGCAATTTCTTGATAGCTTTGATTTTTTAACACTTCCCAGTCCAAAGTCACTTCTGGGAGGGTAGTTGGTACGTATAATCCGCCGTCTTCAGCGATTCCTTTTAGAATGGCTTGAGAAGCGGTCACGCGATTGTTTGTGTCTCGTGTACTAATGTATTGGATTGTGGACACTTGAGTCCCTCGCTTTCTAAAATTTCGTTTGGCTCATTGTACCATAAATCGCGGTGCAAACACAAAACACTGAGCTATTATCTACGAAAAACATTCGATGGGAGATTCTATTTTTGTTTTTTAAAAAGAAAGAATTCCCTTAAAATAAAATGAAAATTCAGTTAAAAAATAAAGGATTTCATTTGAAAACCTAGTCAAAGCTTGATAAACTTATTCTAGTAATTCTTAGCAGAATGCTTGTCTTTGGCGTGTGCCCAGAGGCAGTTTTTTATTATCAAAAATCATAAAAAGGAGTGAAAAAATGCTAAAACAGATTCTTCCGTTTTTTAGTAAGTATAAAAAATATCCTTTCTTAGCGTTTTTTGCCATTTTAATCGAGGTGCTCTGTGAAGTAGCGCAACCGATTATTATGAAGCAAATTATCGACGAAGGGATTCCAAATAAAGACTTAGGCTTTATTATGCAACAAGGGTTCGTTATGATTCTTGTAGCGATTGTATCTCTTTCAGCTGGAGTTCTTGGTGCGAAATTTGCATCGATTGCTGGGACTGGAGTTGCCGCAGAGTTACGTTCTGCTGAAATGAAGAAAATTCAGGCTTTCTCATTTAAAAACATCGATCACTTCTCAAATGCTTCTTTGATTACGCGTATGACAAGTGACGTGAATAACATTCAAAATACAGCCATTATGACAATGCGTATTTTAGCGCGTGCGCCAATGATGTTTATCTTCGCCATCTTCTTTGCAGTAAGCATCAATTCACAATTATCACTTGTCTTCATGGTTGCTGTACCAATCTTAGTGTTATCGCTAGCCCTTATCATTTCTACAGCCTTTCCTCGCTTTAGAAAATTACAACAAGCAACAGACGGCATTAACCGCACACTACAAGAAAACTTTATCGGAATTCGCGTTGTAAAGTCTTTCGTACGTGAAATGTTCGAAAAGAAAAAATTTGGTGCGGAAAACTCAACCTATAGAGAACGTGCCCTCCATGCAATGTATGTCGTGATGTGGAACAACCCAATCATGCAATTAACGATTTATGCGGTAACAATTGCTGTGATGTGGTTTGGGGGTGGTCTTGTTATCAGTGGAACGATGACAACTGGAGATCTTATCAGTTTCATTTCTTATATCACACAAATCTTGATGTCCCTCATGATGATTTCATTCGTGTTCGTGATGTTGACAATGACAAAAGCTTCTATGGATCGTATCTTCGAAGTATTGGATACAAACATCGATGTGGAAGAACCAGAATACCCAATTACGGTTGATAAAGTTTATGGTGAAGTGGAGTTCGACCATGTTCATTTCTCATATGGAAAACAACAAGATGAAGAAGTGTTAAGCAATATCAACTTCAAGATTAAACCAGGTGAAGTATTTGGAATTATCGGGCCAACCGGTTCTGGAAAATCTTCTCTTGTACAGTTGATTCCTCGACTCTATGACACTACAGCAGGGACTGTTCGCGTGGGCGGACATGATGTTCGCGAGTATCGTTTTGCAGACCTTCGTCAAAATGTATCGATGGTATTACAAAAGAACACTTTATTCTCTGGAACGATTCGTGAGAACCTCTTGTGGGGAAATCCAGATGCTACAGAAGAAGAGATGATTCAAGCGGCTAAACATGCACAAGCTCATGATTTTATTATGGAAATGCCGGATGGCTATGATACTCGTGTAGAACAAGGTGGTTCAAACTTCTCTGGTGGACAAAAACAACGTCTTACAATTGCACGTGCAATGCTACGTAAACCAGCCGTGTTAATCTTAGACGATTCAACATCAGCGGTTGATACAGCGACTGACTCGAAAATCCGTGAAGCGTTCTTCAACCATTTACCAGATACAACGGTCATCATTATTGCCCAACGTATTTCATCTATTCAAGGAGCAGACAATATTCTTGTGTTAGATGATGGTAAAGTAAACGGACTAGGAACTCACGAAGAGTTAATGGAAACAAACGACTTGTATCGTGATATTTATGAAACCCAAATGAAAGGAGCCAAAGGAGATGAGTAAAATTAAAGGGCCAAAACGTCCAGAAAACATGAAGCAAACTTTGGCAGACTTATGGGGGTATTTATGGAAGAGTAAGATGACTCTTGCAGTTGTTGTAGTCTGCTTAATCATTTCAAGTGCTTCTGGAATTATCGGAACGTATGCGATTCGTCCATTAATCAATGATTTTATTGAAACAGGGGATTTAGCAGGATTGGCGAAAATGCTTGGTTTTATCGCGATTGTTTATGTGCTTGGAGCAACAGCCAGCTACTTCTCTGCGCGTTTAATGGTCACAGTTGGACAAAATACCATCGAGAAAATGCGTTCAGATTTATTCAATCATATTCAAGGATTGCCAATTCGTTTCTTTGATACGAATAAGCATGGGGACTTAATGTCTCGTTTTACAAACGACTTTGAAAATATTCAAAACGCTTTTAACAACAGTATGTTAATGATTATCAGTTCAACGCTTCAATTAGTATTGACGTTTGTGATGATGGTCATCCTTTCACCAATCTTAACAGTGCTTCTGATTGCGATGGTATTCTTGATGTTCCAAATTGTGAAACAACTAGGGGCGAAGTCAGGAAAACAATTCGCTGCGCAACAAGCGATTCTTGGACAAGTGAATGGATTCGTGGAAGAGCATATTGAAGGGCAAAAAGTCGTTAAAGTATTTAACCACGAGCATAAAGTGCTTGATGAATTCAATAAACTCAACATTGAACTTCAAGAAGCTGCCAATAACGCACAATTCTATTCAAGTATCATGTTCCCAATCTTAGGGAACATCAGTTATGTGAACTATGCGATTACTGCAGCAGTTGGGGGATACTTAGTGATTATTAACGCGATGGATATTGGAGGACTTGCCTCATTCCTACAATTCTCAAGAACTTTCGCACAACCACTTGGTCAAATGTCTCAACAAATGAACGTACTTCTTAGTGCGATGGCGGGGGCAGAACGTATCTTTGCCATCCTTCGTGAAAAACCTGAAGTCGACGAAGGAACTGTTACTTTGGACCAACGCGATCCAAATCAATGGTACTGGGTGGATGGCGACAAACGTATTCCGGTTGTCGGAAATATTCAACTACACAATGTTGACTTTGGATATGTGCCAGGTGTGCGTATCTTAAAAGATATCAATGTTTGGGCTGAACCAGGATTGAAGGTAGCCTTTGTAGGGGCGACTGGTGCTGGTAAAACGACTATTACGAACTTAATCAACCGTTTCTATGAGATTGATTCTGGGGTCATTACTTTTGATGAGATTCCAGTAACAAAGATTAAGAAAGATGACTTACGTAAGACAATTTCGATTGTGTTGCAAGATACGCATTTATTTACGGGTACTATTGCGGATAATATTCGCTATGGTAATTTAGATGCAACTGATGATGAAGTCATTAAAGCAGCGAAATTAGCCAATGCCCACAGCTTTATCAAACGTCTGCCTCAAGGATATCAAACAGAAATTACAGGGGACGGAGAAGGCTTGTCTCAAGGTCAACGACAATTGCTTGCAATTGCACGTGCTGCCGTTGCTAACCCTAAAGTATTGATTCTAGATGAAGCAACAAGCTCAATCGATAGCCATACTGAAGCGTTGATTTCACGTGGTATGGACCAATTGATGGAAGGGCGCACATCATTTGTAATTGCGCACCGTTTATCTACGATTCGTAATTCGGACGTGATTATGGTAATGGATCACGGTGAGATTATCGAACGCGGAGACCATGAAAGTTTAATGGGAAAACATGGTGTTTACTACAAACTCTATACAGGTCAAATTGAATTGGATTAATTTGATTCAGAAAATATTTTGTAAAAAGCCTTTAATCTTAGGATTAAAGGCTTTTTATAAGCGTTAATATCCGAAAAACAATTCAAACAAAATTCATACAAAAATAATAAATATTGAACTTTATGAAGAAAAGATGTATAATTATTGTGATGAATTTTAAGGAGCTGATTTGCGTTGAAAAAAATGAAATTTTTATTCATTGTTGCACTGTTGTTAGGCTGGTTTGGATATTTCACGAACAATGTTTTTGCAGAAGAAATTCAAAAAGTAAACTTCTCGAATCTTACAGAGATTCAAAAAGCAAATATCCAAAAAGGCGAGTATACGGAGTTAGGAAACCAGGATCGTATTTTGCTTGTTTATGCATATGATAAAGGGGCTTGTCAATTACCTGCAACATTACCAAATACAGGAACGAATTCTAATATCATTTTTATGACTTTAGGGGTGCTCGTGTTGACTAGTGCAGGATATTTTGT
This sequence comes from Granulicatella sp. HMSC31F03, assembly GCF_001807725.1. Taxonomy (NCBI): domain Bacteria; kingdom Bacillati; phylum Bacillota; class Bacilli; order Lactobacillales; family Carnobacteriaceae; genus Granulicatella; species Granulicatella sp. HMSC31F03. The sequence goes on from NZ_KV790849.1 coordinate 196,388, forward strand.
GTTTTCTAATAAAAAACATAAAAATATAGTATTAACAATCGGATTAGTATTATCTGGATCTTTGGCTACAAGCGCAACTATTTCTGCATCAGAATTTACGCAGGAAGAAAGTTGTTATAAATATATTGGTTATATTAGAGAGAACGTATTAGTCGAAGCAACAACAGAAACTGCATCCTCAGAATCAGATGAAGAAGTTACTGTTGAAACAACAACTGCAGAAACAACAACTGCAGAAACAACTACTACAGTACAAACTACTGAGGCTCCAACAACAGAAGCACCAACGACTGCTTCTCCTGTAGCTGAAGATCCTTCAACTGAGACAACAACAAGTATTACACCTAGACCATTCCCGCCAGGTAGAGGTTCTAGACCACCACAATAATTCATTTAAGACATCGCCGCAATGAGGCGGTGTTTTTTTGTTAGAGGTTTAAAATGAAAAAATTAGTAGAAAAGTTTGATTAGGGAATTTAGTAGTACATCTAGTTAAAACTTCTTTAAATAACTATTCTTTATTTTATTTTATATGCTATAATTGCCTTTGTTAGAAAGGATGAGTTTATTTCATGATTACATTAAAATCAAAACGCGAAATTGATGCAATGGAAGAATCAGGGGCGCTTTTAGCTTCAATTCATGTTCAACTTCGTGATTTTATTAAACCTGGTGTCACTACTTGGGATATCGATCAATTTGTCCAAAGAAAAATTGAAGAAGCAGGCGGTTCTGCTCCTCAAATTGGCTATGAAGGGTATAAATACGCAACGTGTCAAAGTATCAATGATGAGATTTGTCATGGGTTCCCACGTCGTAAACCATTAAAATCAGGCGATTTAGTAAAAGTAGACTTCTGTGTAGAGTTAAAAGGAGCTCTATCAGATTCATGCTGGAGCTATATCGTTGGTGAAAGCACTCCAGAAATTGACCACTTATATGAAGTGACAAAGAAAGCTTTATACTTAGGAATTCAACAAGCAAAAGTTGGAAATCGTATTGGAGATATTGGACACGCAATCCAAACTTATGTAGAGAGTGAAGGATTATCTGTTGTTCGTGATTTTATCGGACATGGAATTGGGCCAACGATTCACGAAAGCCCAGCAGTACCTCACTACGGTGAAGCAGGAAAAGGTCTTCGCTTAAAAGAAGGAATGGTTATTACGATTGAACCTATGGTGAATACTGGAACTTGGAAAGCGGAAATGGAAAGTAATGGGTGGACTGCTCATACATTAGATGGTGGTTTAAGCTGCCAATTCGAACATACATTAGCCATTACTAAAGATGGTCCACGTATTTTAACGTTACAAAAAGATCACGCAGAAGACGTATTGAACTAAAGGGAGGAAGAAAAAATGGCAATTTTAGTAACAGGTGGAGCAGGGTATATCGGTTCTCATACCGTCATTGAATTAGATAAAGCTGGTTTTGACGTTGTTATTGTCGACAACTTTTCAAATAGCTCACCAGAAGTATTGAACCGTTTAAAAACAATCACAGGAAAAGATTTCCCGCTATATGAAGGAGACATTCTTGATCGTGATTTCCTAGTAACAGTTTTTGAAAAAGAAAACATCGATTCAGTGATTCATTTTGCAGGGTTCAAGGCTGTGGGAGAGTCTGTTGAAAAACCTTTAGAATACTATCACAACAACATCACAGGAACATTAGTGTTATTAGACGTAATGCGTCAATTTAACGTGAAGGATATCGTGTTCAGCTCAAGTGCAACTGTATATGGTATGAACAACGTGGTTCCTTTTAAAGAAGAAATGCCAACAAGCGCAACAAACCCTTATGGTTATACAAAAGTGATGCTTGAACAAATCTTAAATGATGTTGCTTTCTCAGATAGCAACTGGTCTGTCACAAACTTACGTTACTTCAACCCAATCGGAGCGCATGAAAGTGGATTGATTGGAGAAGCTCCAAACGGAATTCCAAACAACTTAATGCCATACATCACTCAAGTGGCTGTTGGTAAACGCGAATTCTTAAGTGTATTTGGTGACGACTACGATACACATGATGGGACTGGAGTTCGTGATTACATCCACGTTGTTGATTTAGCTCGTGGGCACGTACTTGCAGTTAAAAATAATGCGGCTCAAAAAGGAGCAAAAGTCTTTAACTTAGGGACGGGTATTGGATACAGTGTATTAGATTTAGTAAAAGCATTTATCGCAGAAAATGAAGTGGATATTCCTTATAAAATTGCACCTCGTCGTGCAGGGGATATCGCAACTTGTTATGCGGATGCGTCTAAAGCAAAAGAAGTGCTAGGATGGGTAGCAGAAAAGAACTTGAACGATATGGTTCGCGACTCATGGAACTGGCAAAAGAAAAATCCAGAGGGCTATTAGAATCCCTTTGTATTATTAAGACTAGATTAATAGCAAGAACTCCTTTGGAGTTGTTATTATGGCAGGAATGGTAGGATACCAGCTTGAGCCTAAGGTCTCAAGCCTACCAAGCTTCAAAGGGAGAGTAGCGAATAATCGCAACTCTCCCTAATTCACATTGGTTATGATTTCCTACCATTGCCATAATAACTCCAAGGAGTTCTTTCTTTTGAATACAACCAAGGGGGATTCTAATAGTCCTCTGTGGAGGGAAAGAGAAGAGTGCTAAGAGTTTGTCAGAGTTGTTATTGTGGCAAGAATAGTAGGATAACGGTTTGAGCCTAAGGTCTCAAACCTACCAAGCTTCAAAGGGAGAGTAGCGAATAATCGCAACTCTCCCTAATTCACATTGGTTATAATTCCCTACTATTGCCACAATAACTCCGAGGAGTTTTATTTGATTTTCACTATTTTTCTAGTAACCTTCTGTCGCGGAAAGGGAAATGGTGCTTAGACTTTTTCTGGTAACCTTCTTCCATGGTGAAAAAGAGAAGTTTACTATGGTAAAATAGAGAAAAGTAATCAAGGGAGAATAGCGATGTCAGAAGGAGTAATTAATGCAATTGATCATTTATTGGAAATAATTAACCAATATCAAATAGAAGATGTGAATCCACAAATTAAAACTTTGATGAATTTAAAGGGATTTCTAGATGCAAATGGAATTCTTGATGAAAGAGAAAAGTTAGATGTGTACAAGTCGTTATTTCCGCCTCATGGAGGGTTGTCGGACATCTATTATTGGGATGATGACTTTGAGACAAGAAAAGAAGTCAATGATAGTATAGAGTCAGCGTTAAAAATTATTGCTAATTATTTATTAGACCGCTGACAGGAGAATCTATATATTTCTAATACTCCTCTGTGGTGATAAAAAAGAAACAGCTATTACGATTGAGTTCGTAATAGCTGTTTTGTTTATCTTTTTACACGTTTTAAGGCTTCTTTAAAAAGTGGATATATGATTGGAACTGCAATAATAGTAAGGGCGGCTGAACCGAAAGTCCCTGTAATCTTATTGATGGCTTGAATAAAGGCTGGAGCTAAGGCGAGACCTCCGACGATCACTCCACGTAAAAATGTATATTTAATAATATTCACAATTATTTTTGTGAGGGCTGCTAAAACACCAATTAAGATGATGTTTCTAATTTTGTCATCTTTCTTTAATGCTTTTTCGTAAACAAGATGGATGACTAAGCAGACAATTAATGATTCAAGAATGGTTTCCCAGACAACGGCAGCATAACCATTTAAGATATCAAAGACTCCAAGCCCGATGGTTGCAGCGAAGGCTCCTTGTTTTGTTCCAAATAATAAACATCCCACAACAACAAGTGCATTCCCAAAATGAACGAATTGTGTGGAAAATGGTATTTGAATTCTAAAGACACTTATACCTAAAAAAATTAGAGCTGCGAATAAGCTTGTTTGAACTAAATCTCTTAAATCTGTATTTTTCATAATGACACCTCAGTAGTAAATTTTGTGGTTAGCATTCCAAGTTTTTTCTCGATTGGAAGACCAAATGGAATTCGTTCAGGTTGTTGGCTGCTCAGTTGAAGCACTTCGTCGATGAATTTAAGTGTGAACGATAGGGCTTCTTCCACGGTCATGTCTTGAAGGATGCACGCAGTTGTTAGAGCGGCTAGTGTATCACCTGTACCGTAAAAATGATGCGGGTATTTTGCTGTATAAAAATCAAAAAATGAATCCGATTCTTTATAATATAGCTGAACGCCTGTAACTTTCTCATTATCAGGACATCCAGTAATAATGATGGATGCTGGCCCAAGTTCGGCTAGTTTCTTAGCTAACTCTCTTGTAAAGTCCATCGTGATTTTTCCTTTTGGATAGGGCGTATATGTCAAAAGACAGGCTTCTGTAATATTTGGATAAATCACATCAGCTTTTTGAATGAGTTTTCTCATGGCTTCAACATGTTCTTTTGTAAATCCGCTATACAGTTTTCCGTTATCCCCCATGATTGGATCGATAAAAATTTTCGTAGACTCTGGCAGTTTTTCAATGTTATCGACCATTAATTCAATTTGTTCTGTGTTTCGGAAGTATCCTGTCAAAACAGCATCTGGTTTTAATTCCAGATGCCCCCATTGGTAAAGGGACTGCCTCATAAATTCTGTTTGCTCCGCAATCGCGATATTATTGAATCCGCCGGTATGAGATGAAAGAAGTACTGTAGGCAGTAGAATCGTTTCAATCTGACAACAAGCGAAAATCGGGATAGCGGGTGCGAGTGCAACTTTGCCAATTCCTGGCAAGTCGTTTGCGATTAATATTTTTTTCATATCTATTCCTCGAGTTTCAATGTATCTGTATTGTAAAACGGGACAGGTGAGGATACAATAGAGATGAAAACAAACTGTACCGGTACAGTGGAGGTGTGTCATGTATCAATACCAGCAATTAGCTCAGTCATTAAAAGAGGAAATATTAATTGGGAATCTTCAAAAAGGGGATAAACTTCCCTCAATTCGAGAATTAGTTTCTCGATACGGTGTTAATAAGGATACGGTGCAACGAGCCTTGCGTAGTCTAAAAGATGAAAGTTTTATTTATGCGGTCGAAAAAAGTGGCTTTTATGTATTAAAGAATTCTGAGCCGAAACCGTTGAAGGAATTTGAAGAAGACTATTCTCAACTTCCGATTGAGGACTTGCGTATCTGCTTTAATCAATCGCTTGCTAGTGCGCATGATCTAAAACTAACTAAAAAAGAGCAAGCTTCTGGGATGGATGAATTGATTCAGGCGTTAATGCCTATTTTAGAAGAGTATGGGGTGTATGCTGCAAAGGAACAATTGGTCATCACGACTGGAACTCAACAAGCGCTATATATTTTATTGCAATTGATTCAAGGGAAAAAGGTGTTGCTCGAACAACCGACTTATGCACGAATGAATGAATTGGTGAAGCATTTGAACATTCCATACGAAACGATTGAACGGCAGATGGATGGTGAAATTGATTTAGACCGATTAGAAAAATTATTCGCGAGTGGAGAGTTTTCACTATTCTATACGATTTCTAGGTTTCATAATCCGCTAGGTGGAAGTTACAGCGAAGGCACCAAGAAAAAAATTGTAGAACTGGCGAGACGTTACTCTGTATATATTATTGAAGATGATTATATGGCAGACTTTGTAGAGGGGAATGCAACACCACTTCATTATTACGATATGGATGGACGAGTTATTTATGTAAAATCCTTTTCATCTATTTTGTTTTCAGCCTTGAAAATAGGGATTGTTGTCTTGCCCAAAGAATTGGTAGAAGCTTTTTCAATGAGAAAGCAATGGATGGATTACGATTCGAATGTGATGATGCAAAAAACATTTACGCTCTTCATTGAAAATGGAATGTTTGAGAAACATCGTAAAGCAATGGTAGAAGATTATAGTGCAAAAAGTAAGCGCGCTAAGAAGTGGCTTCTGACATCAGGTGTCAGTGAAGGAATCCTTCATGGGACGCAATGGGTGTTTAAGAAAACGCCGATGATGGATGAAAAGTTACAAGCGATGAATCTGAAAGCTAAAGTGCTTGATGATTACTTTATCTCGAAAAATGCACCGGCATTGGAACGGTTGGATTTGGCTAAAATCCGCGAAATTTAGGTAAAAAGAAAGGTTAACAATTTATCTAAAAAATTTGCAAATCTCACACTTATTTGGTATAGTAACTACAACAATAATCGATCTCTATAAGGGAGTAACTGGCAACCAATCGTTGCGATAATATCAACAGCAAGCGAATTCTCGCTGGTATTATCTTGAACAGTGAGACTTATGTTTATTATCAAAAGGATGATGGGCATAAGTCTCTCTTTTTATAGAAAAAGAAAAGGAGTGTATTTTGTTGGAACAACAAACAAAACCCGTATATTTACAGTCAGTGGAGGAAGTTTTTAACGAAGTTCAATCTAGCCCTGCTGGATTAAGTTCACAAGAAGTTGCTTCTAGACTTGAAAAATACGGCGCAAACACATTACAGGAAGGTAAGAAAAAATCACTTTTAGAAAAATTTGTGGATCAATTTAAAGATTTCATGATTTTAGTGCTTTTAGTCGCTGCTGTTGTTTCGATGTTTGCTCATAGTGGTGAACCAGATCCGACAGATGCCATTATCATTTTAGCAGTTGTCTTACTGAATGCTATTCTAGGGGTATTCCAAGAATCAAAAGCTGAAGAAGCTATCGAAGCGTTGAAGAAAATGGCTTCACCTGTAGCAAGTGTTTTACGTGATGGACATGTGGAACACGTTAAAGGGGAAGATATCGTAGTCGGAGACGTCGTTATCCTTGAAGCTGGGGATGTCGTGCCAGCAGATATGCGTTTATTCGAAGTAAACACTGTGAAAATCGAAGAGTCTGCTTTAACAGGGGAATCTGTTCCTGTTGATAAAGACTTAGTGATTCCTACAGGGGATGAAGTAGGGATTGGAGACCGTACCAATATGGCGTTCTCAAGTACAAACGTAACTTATGGTCGTGCTGTTGGTGTGGTTACAAGTACTGGTATGAATACAGAAGTTGGTAAAATCGCTAATATGTTAGCAAACACTGAAGAAGGTAAAACACCGCTTCAAGAAAATCAAGATGCTCTTGGTAAATGGCTAACAATCATGATTTTAGTGATTGCTGTTATTATCTTCGTAGTAGGGATGCTTAGAGGAAATGAATGGACTCATATGTTATTAACAGCGATTGCGATTGCCGTTGCTGCAATTCCAGAAGGGTTACCAGCGATTTCTACAATTATCCTTGCATTAGGAACTCAAAAAATGGCGCAACGTAACGCGCTTGTTCGTAAATTGCCAGCGGTTGAAACATTAGGTGGAGTTGAAATTATCTGCTCCGATAAAACAGGAACGTTGACACTCAACCAAATGACGGTTGAAAAAATGGTTTATGACAACGAAATTCATGATGCGTCAGAAGAAATTTCTAAGGACAACATGGCGCTTCGTGTCATGAACTTAGCCAACGATACTAAGATTTCTCAAGACAATTCATTATTAGGGGACCCAACTGAAACAGCGATGGTTCAATACGGTCTTGATAAAAAGTATGATGTACGTGAAGAGTTAGTAAACATTCCACGTGTTGCGGAAGTTCCATTCGATTCAACTCGTAAATTAATGACAACGATCCATCAATTAGAAGACGGCAAATACTTGGTTGCAACTAAAGGTGCTCCAGATATGTTATTAGACCGTGTGACTAAGATTGAAAAACATGGTGAAGTTTCTGCATTCACTGAAGATGACCGCACAACATTAATGAAATTAAACAAAGAAATGGCCACTCAAGCTCTTCGTGTGTTAGCGATGGCATATAAAGTGATTGATACTCTTCCTGAAACCATCGACACAGATTCAATCGAACATGATTTAATCTTTGCCGGTTTAGTAGGGATGATTGACCCAGAACGTAAAGAAGCAGCGGCTGCGATTAAAGTAGCGCAATCAGCTGGTATCCGTACAATCATGATTACTGGAGACCACCGTGATACAGCTCAAGCGATTGCAAAACGTTTAGGGATCCTTCGTCCAGATCAAGAAGACGGAGTATTAACAGGTGGCGAATTAAACGATATTTCTGATGAAGAATTAGAACGTACAGTTGAAACTTACTCTGTATATGCTCGTGTATCTCCAGAACATAAAGTTCGTATCGTAAAAGCTTGGCAAAAGAACGGCAAAGTTGTTTCGATGACAGGGGATGGAGTAAACGATGCTCCTTCACTGAAACAAGCCGATATCGGTGTTGGTATGGGGATTACAGGTACTGAGGTTTCTAAAGGAGCTTCAGACATGGTACTTGCCGATGATAACTTCGAAACAATTGTCGTAGCAGTTGAAGAAGGACGTAAAGTATTCTCAAATATCCAAAAAGCAGTTCAATACTTACTATCTGCCAACTTTGGTGAAGTAATGACAATGTTCGTTGCAACAATGGCTGGTTGGTCCATTCTAGAACCAATCCATATTTTATGGATCAACTTAGTAACTGACGTATTCCCAGCAATTGCTTTAGGTCTTGAAGAAGCAGAAGCAGATATCATGAACCATCCACCACGCGGTAAGAGCTCAAACTTCTTATCAAACGGTGTGTTGCCAAGTATCTTCTACCAAGGTTTCTTCGAAGGTGCCATTACTTTGTTTGTATTCTGGTATGCGACTGAAGTAGCGAAATGGGGCAACCCAGTTGGGGAAACCATGGCGTTTGCAACATTAGGTTTAATCCAATTGTTCCACGCGTTCAACGTGAAGTCTGTGTACAAATCACTTGGTCAAGTGGGTGCGTTCAAGAACAAAATGTTTAACTATGCAATCCTAGTATCGGCCGTAATGCTTCTAAGCGTAATGGTAATTCCTGGGTTAACAAACGTATTTGATGTAGCGACTCTAACAGCAGGTCAATGGTTGTTTGTAGTTGGCTCAGCATTCTCAATTGTTCCAATCGTTGAAATTGCTAAAGCAATTATGCGCGCAATGGGGATGGATAAAGATTAATTAATTGACTCAATAAGGCTCACTATTAGTGAGCCTTTTTCGTATATGAAAGTAGATTAGAGAGTTAAACTTTTATTCATCTGTGTATTTTGCTAAAATATTTTAAGTAGATTGGAGTGTGGGATATGGTCATTACAAAAATTGAGGCGCAGAAGAAAAAAGGGCGTTACAATATTTATTTGAATGATGCTTTTGCCTTTGGTGTAGATGAGGCAACAGTTGTAAAGTATGCCTTATTTAAAGGAACCGAACTGACAAAAGTTCAAATTAAAGAAATTCAGCAGGATGATTGTATTCAGCAAGCCTATCAAAAAGCATTGCACTTTTTAAACTTCAAGCTTCGTTCGACGAAGGAAGTCTATGAAAAATTAGAAAAATTGGAATTCGATGACGACATTATTAATGAGGTTCTTGGAAAGTTACATGAACAAAATTTTATCAATGATACGTTTTATGCTGAAAGCTATTTGAACCAGGCAAAGTTTGTCACATTCAAAGGGCCGAAGTCTATCGTTTTTGATTTACAGAAGAAGGGGATTAGTGACAAAGTCATTCAAACCGTTCTCGAAGGCTATTCTCTAAAAGAGCAGCTCGAAAATGCGATTCAAATTGCGCAGGCGTATTTGAAAGGACAAAAAAGAGTTACTACTAAAGTAGCAAAGCAAAAGGTAAAAGTATTCGTGATGCAAAAAGGATATTCGAAAGAAATTGCTGAAGAAGTAGTTCCGTTTCTATCGTTTGAAGCTCAAAACGAGATGGAAGCAGAATTGGCAATAAAAGAAATTGCAACAATTTACCGACGTATCGCCAAAAAATATGAAGATAATGAATCAGCGCTATGGTATCAAATCAAAGGGAAGTTGTATCAAAAAGGATTTACTTCCAGTGTGATTGAACAAGCTATCGTGCAATTTGAAATGGAGAAAGAAGAATGGATTTAGCCGGAATTGGCGTAAAAATGTGGGACGAGAAGAAAATCAAGCGTTTTAGAAAGGCGCTACTAAATTGGTATGATAAAGAAAAACGGGATTTACCTTGGAGAAGAACGCAAAATCCATATTTCATTTGGGTGAGCGAAATCATGCTTCAACAAACAAGAGTAGATACAGTAATTCCATATTACGAGCGTTTTCTAGAGACTTTTCCAACTATAAAAGATTTGGCTGAAGCTCCTGAAGAGACTTTATTAAAATGCTGGGAAGGACTTGGATATTATTCACGAGTACGTAATATGCAGAAGGCAGCCATTCAAGTGATGGAAGAGTTTGGTGGAGAATTTCCAAATACTTATGACGGAATTCTATCGTTAAAAGGGATAGGCCCTTATACAGCTGGAGCGATTGCAAGTATTGCATTCGGCTTGGCAGAACCAGCAGTTGATGGGAATTTGATGCGAGTCATTAGTAGACTATTTGAAGTGAATTTAGATATTGGAAACCCAAGCAATCGATGGGCTTTTCAAGAAATTGCTGAAATTCTCATTGATCCTGAAAGACCGGGAGATTTTAATCAGGCTCTGATGGATTTAGGTTCCGATATCGAATCTCCAGTGAATCCTCGTCCAGAAGAAAGTCCGGTGAAGGATTTCAGTGCTGCTTATTTAAATGGAACGATGCATATTTATCCAATTAAGAAACCTAAGAAAAAACCAACTCCGATGAAATGGAGAGCCTTTGTGGTTCAAGATGAGCAAGGCAGATTTTTAGTTGAAAAAAATACACAAGCGGATTTACTCAGTGGATTTTGGCATTTCCCGTTGATTCGTGATTTTAGCACAATTGGAGAATCGATTGACTTATTTGAGGGCGTGCTAGAAGAATCTTCAAATTATGAAATCAATCAGAATATACCATTAGAAGTGCAATTCGAAAGTCTGTATAGAATGAAATTAACACCGATTCGACTACTTCCTAAATCGGTCAAGCATATTTTCAGTCACCAAAGATGGGATATTGAAATGCAATATGCGAGCGCATTAGGTGAGGTGAAGAATAATTCATCTAGAACTCTAAAGTGGGTTACTAAAGAAGAGATGAAACTTCTGCCTCAATCAAGAGTTCAAGGGAAAATGTGCGAGATTTTAGTGGGACAAGAGCTTTTATAAATGAATGAGCTAAAATCGCATCGCTGTACTGTTTTTTGTTCACAGAATGGTAGAAATATGCTATACTACTAATGATTTGAAAAACACTAAGAGTTATCTCTTAAATAGATACAGAAAGTTGGATAAAGTGGTGCACAATCCCAGAGAAGGAGAATTCATCACTGTCAAGAGTTATAAACATGATGGTAGTCTTCATCGCACTTGGCGCGATAGCATGATTTTGAAGACAAGCGATCAAGCTATTATCGCTTGTAATGATCATACTCTTGTGACTGAGTCCGACGGAAGAAGATGGTTGACGAGGGAGCCAGCGTTACTTTATTATCATAAACATTATTGGTTTAATATTGTGACGATGATTCGTCAAAAGGGGATATCTTATTATTGTAATCTTGCGTCGCCTTATGTATTGGATGCTGAGGCGTTGAAATATATCGATTATGATTTAGATATTAAGATTTTCCCAGATGGCGAAAAACGATTGCTTGATGTCGATGAGTATGAATTACATCGCCGTCAAATGCACTATTCGAAAGAAATTGATCAAATCCTAAAGGCGAATGTAGAAATTCTTGTGGATTGGATTAATAATAAAAAAGGGCCGTTCTCGCCTGAATATGTCGATTTATGGTATGAAAGATATATTCAATTAACCTATCGTAAATCATAACTCATGATAGCTGAGTTAAAAGCAAGTAGCAAAGGCTGCTTGCTTTTTGTTATCTAGGATAATTTTTTGGAAACCTTCTATTAATGCATTAGCGCTTTTGGTAAAATAGAACTATAGTGAAGGAGGAGTTCCCATGTCAAAAATCAAAGAGTTACAACTGAGTTCAGATATTCGAGGTATTGCTATTGCGACAAAAGAGTTTGATGCAACATTGACAGTAAAAGAGAGTCGTTTAATTGCGAGTGCTTTCGTGAAATGGTTACAGAAGCGGTATCCGTCTAAAAATATTTCGGAATTAATTGTTGGAATCGGTCGTGATAGTCGTATTAGTGGACCGAATTTAACAAAAGAATTTATTAAAGTTTTATCTGCTTTTGGAGTTCACGTAATTGATTTTGAAATGGCAACGACTCCAAGTATGTTTATGGCGACTCAATTTGAAGAATTTAACTGCGATGCGACAGTGATGTTTACTGCGAGTCATTTACCATACTATTATAATGGACTGAAATTTTTCACGCGTGAGGGCGGATTAGAGTCCAGTGATATTCGTGATATTATTGCATTGGTGGATGAAAAGGAAGAACTACCACAAGGATCAGTTTCTACTATAGAAGTAAAAAGTATTTTTGAACGATACAGTCGTCATTTAGTGGAGTTGATTCGTAAGGGGAGTCAGAGCGAAAAAGAAAAACCGCTTGAAGGATTACATATTATAGTCGATGCTGGGAATGGAGCAGGAGGCTTCTTTGCAAAAAGTGTACTCGAAGAACTAGGTGCTAAAACGGAAGGCTCACAATTCTTAGATCCAGATGGAGCTTTCCCAAATCATATTCCGAACCCAGATAATAAAGAAGCCATGGAAAGTATTAAGAAACAAGTACTAGCGGTAAATGCTGATTATGGTGTGATTTTTGATACAGATGTGGATAGAGCTGCGGTTGTAACAGGAAGTGAGGAACTTCTCAATAGAAATAATTTAATTGCTGTTTTAAGTGTGATTGTGATAAGCGAGCATCCTGGAACAACAATAGTAACGAATTCTCCTACAACTGAACACTTGAAGAAATTCATTATGAAGTTAGGTGGGCATCAATATCGATATATATCGGGTTATCGTAATGTTATAAACAAAGCAATAGAATTAAATAATCAAGGAATTGATTGTCAGCTTGCGATTGAAACTAGTGGTCATGCTGCGTTCAAAGAGAATTACTTTTTAGATGATGGAGCGTATGTGGTCGCAAAAATATTAATGTTGCTTCCTAGATTGGTTGCTAAAGGGGAAACCTTAGATTCATTAATTAAAAAGCTAGTCCAACCTAAAGAAGTTGTAGAAGTTCGTTTTAAGATTGAAACTGAAGATTTCAAAGCTAAAGGGTTAGAAGTTATCAAAGAATTCCCTGATTTGATTCCGAAAGACTGGGTAGTAAATCCCGAAAATGAAGAAGGAGTTCGAATTGACTTTAAAGGGGAATATGGAGATGGATGGCTTCTTTTACGGATGAGTCTACATGAGCCACTTTTAGTATTACAAATAGAAAATGATATGGTGGGGTATCAAACTAAGATTCTTAAAACGATAAATAAAATTTTGAATCGCTATCCAGAACTCAATCGGAATAGACTAGAAGCATTGTTATAATAATGATTAAAAAGATACAGTTTGCATTTTTTGTGAACTGTATTATTTTTTTATAAAAAGTATATCTTTTCAGTTGCAAACCAAATCTGAATATGATAAATTAAT
>NZ_KV790850.1:0-9617 GCF_001807725.1 Granulicatella sp. HMSC31F03
TGTCACTGTCCAAGCTAAAGATGCCAACGGTACTCCGGTAACTGCGAAATATACGCCAACTGTGACTTCTGTTACTCCTTCTTCTAAGGATGAAGTGACAACGGATGTTCAAGGCAAAACGCAAACTGCAAAACCTAAGTTTGAAGCAGGTGATCCAGAGGTCCCTCTAGATGATTCAGTTCCAGCAACCTTTGAAGATGGAACAACGACTAAGGTGATTCCTGGAGTTGGAACCTTCACTGTTGCTCCAGACGGAACGATTACTTTTGTTCCAGAAGCTGGCTTTACAGGGGTAGCTCCAACCGTAACGATTCAACGTGTAGACGTAAATGGAACAGTAGTAAAAGCAAATTACACTGCTACAGTTACGCCAGCACCAGTTATGCCAATTGAACAACATCCACAGACTTCTCAACCAGAATTACCAAATACTGGTACTGGTGATGAATTTGGATTGTTTAGTGCAGCAGCATTAAGTATTCTAGCTTCTGTTGGATTAGTAGCGTCTTCTCGTAAAAAAGACGACGAACAAGAAGCATAACCAATCAATCAAATGAAGCGTGAGACTAGAAAAGATAGTCTCACGCTTTTTGTTTGCCGTTGCAAAACTTTCTTTATAAGAGTAGACTGAAAGAGTACACGCGCAAAAGGAGTGATATTATGAAGAAAATTGAACAAAAAGATTTATTTGAATTAAAAAATGTAGCTCAACCAGTTGTGGCCGGAGGAGACATCTTCTTTACAGAAACGAAGATGAATGAAAAGAAGAATACTTATGAAACAGCTGTTTATAAGTACACAAACGAAGGAAAAGTAGCTTATGGAGATGATGGAACGGTCAATTCATCGCTTCAAGTATCACCGGATGGAAAGTGGCTTAGTTTTGTCAGTAATGAAGGAGAAGATAAAACTCCTCAATTGAAAGTTCAAGCTGTAACAGGAGGGAAAGCCATCACTCTAACTCAGGAGAAAAAAGGCGTCTCTGTATATGTTTGGGGAAAGGATAGTCAGTCTATTTATTATCAAACGACTAAAGCGGATGAAGAAGAAAAGAAAGATGAATTTCCTCAACCAATCATCGTTGAAAAAACAACGTATCGATTCGATGGTGGAAGCTTCTTGCCAAATAAAGAAACAACCCAAATTAAACAGGTAGAAGTAGCCACTAAAGAAGTGAAGACACTTTTTGAAACGGAAGAGTCTATATTCTTCAGAGATGTATTACATGATGGCGGAAGCCTTATTGTAGACCGTGATTTATCCAATATTCGTTGGACATTAGATAGTGCAGAGGCTTGCTATGTGGATGTGGCCACTGGGGATATTCATCCAATTCTTGAAGCTGGAACAGATGAATCTTATCGCTATATATTGGATTCAAAAGAGGGAGTTATTTTAGCTTATAATTCAGGGGAACACGGATTTGTTACACAAGTAGACATCGTATTCAATAAGGAAGGTCAACCAGGTACAGAAGGAAGTATTTTAAATTTAACGTCTGGATTAGATGTGGAATGGGGAGACTGGTTGGTTGCTGACTTCCAACAATCGGTTACTGGAGTGGAACCTCAATGGATGGATAAGGACAGCTTCCTCGTAAGTGCGAGTGTAGAAGGGAAAATCGTATTATACCGTCTCTTCTTAGATGGAAGAAATGAAGTTCTTTTTGATAAAGAGGTTCATATTACAGGAGCCAAAATCATCTCTGAAAAAGAACTGGTCATCACTTATTCAACGACGACAATTCCAAGTGCATTGGCAAAATTGGATTTAACCACTGGAGAAATTACAAACCTTTACAATCCAAATGAAGCATACTTGGCGGAACATATCGTTACAACGCCTGAACGCTTTACGTATAAAGGTTACGACAACTGGGATATCCACGGATGGTATATGCCACCAGTCGAAAAGAAAGATAAGCACGCGGCAATTCTCTATGTTCACGGTGGACCACAAGTGGCATACGGCGAAAGTTTCTTCCATGAAATGCAAGCACTCGCTGCAAAAGGCTACGGAGTCATCATGATTAACCCTCGCGGAAGTAACACATACGGACAAAACTTTGTAAAGAGTATTCTTGGCGACTACGGTAACCACGATTTCGACGACTTAATGATGGGGGTAGACTACATCTTAGAAACACATCCTGAAGTTGATGTGGACCAATTATACGTTGCAGGAGGAAGTTACGGTGGATTCATGACAAACTGGATTGTAACGCATACGGACCGCTTCCGTGCAGCCGTGACACAACGTTCTATCAGCAACTGGATTAGCTTCTACGGCACAAGTGACATTGGACCATTCTTCGTGGAAAAACAATTGCTTGATGACATTCATAATCCACAACGCCTATGGGAAATGTCACCAGTGGCTCATGCCAAAAATGCGAAGACGCCTTTACTTGTCTTACATGGACAAAGTGACCTTCGTTGCCCACAAGAGCAAGGGGAGCAAATGTATATGGCCATGCGTAAAAACAATGTGCCTACAAAAATGATTCTATTCCCTCAGTCTAGTCACGGGCTCTCTCGTTCAGGATTACCAAATCTTCGTCAAGAACGTCTAAAAGCTATTACGGACTGGTTTGAGGAGTATTCAAAATAATCATTGAATAGAAAAAGAGTCGTATTTCATATCGAAATACGACTCTTTATTTTATTGGAATAGATGTTGTTCGAGTGCACGACGTTGGACTTTCATCGTGGCAGTTCGTGGGAATTCGTCAAATGGTAGGATAATCGGTTCGTTTAAGTGGGGAAGATTCACGAGTGTTTTCCACCATGCATCCCATTGGAATTCGCCATCACCTTTTACCGCCACAACTGGTTGAGGGTAGCCATTTGGATCTTTTACAATGACAATTTCTTCAATCCATTCGTGAGTATCGAGCAAGAAGTCCTCAATGGCAAGCGTACTTGGTAGAGATTCGACTAAATCGACTTGACGGTCTTGCAAGATGAGTTCTCCCGATTCGTTGATATATCCATAGTCACCAGTATCCCACCAGTCGCCATAGACATTCGCATTGAATCGGTCTTCCTCCTTATAGTAAGTCACAGCACGACCTTTAGAAAATAAATGAATATTTCCCGGAGTATTTACTGGTAGAGGAGTCCCATGTTCATTTGCAATTCGTGCTTTAGTGAAGTCAAGATAACCAACGCCCATATTCCGCACGTCAGTAGTAGGAAGACTTTCAAGGGTATGTTTCCGTACAATCGCCGGCCCACATTCACTTTGACCGTAAATTTGTAAGTAAACCCCGTTGCCTTCTTTATTGGTACGTAAGAAAGTAGCCATTGTTTCTTTATTAATCGCGTCAAAGGTAGAGTGGTAGTAACGCGTATTCTCAAATAAATGGGGTTTTGCTTTTGCAAGGTGAGCCCACTGGACAAAATTATTCGGATGTGTCTCAATCGCAAGAGGAGAGTGATGCTGTAAAACCTTCTCTACATTTTGAACACTTGGATCAGCAATATAGAAATAAGGATAGCCAAGATTCATGAGAGAAGACATACCAATATTAAAGCGGGAATGAACGGGTGAAATATGGAAAGCCAGTAAATCAATACGGTCCATTTTCTCCATGATGCTTTGTTGGAAGGCAATTCGCCACCCCATACTAATTGCAGAATGAGCAATAAGTTTTGGTACGCCAGTCGTTCCACTTGTATGCGTCATGTAACTAATCTCGGTGTCTGGTAGTGGATTAAAATCAACATCCGCTTCATCGGCCTGGAGGACATCACTAACTGAGAACGCATGTTGTTTCACCTCTTCAGGTAAAGAGGTGATTCTCTCAGCAGTAACGTCGTCCAACAGAATCCATGGATTTTCTAAGCGCTCAGAAAAAACTTCAATAACTTCACTGGAAAGATGGAATGAAGTCATCACTGGAACAGCGCCAAGATAGCATACACTAACCGCAAGCCAGTACGTATCTACAGAGGAACTCTTATAGAGGAGAACTTTATCGCCTTGTCGAACCCCAAGAGTTGCTAATTGACGGGCGCGCTTGACAATCGCTATATGAGTAGCGGTATACGTTGTTTGGGTACCTAATTCTGGAAAAGCAGATGTTTTAGTATCTACAAAAATAGAGCAGTCAGGAAATTTTTCGCAAGCTTCTTTATAGTTTTTATAGAGTTGCAGTGGTTTAAATGGCATAACAAAACTCCTTTCATTGATATTTATTATATCAGTCACAAAAAAGGAAAACAATGTGACTAAAAATATTGACAAAAGCTAGCTAGAAGGGTATATTATTAAAAGTTATTCAATAGGTGACCTGTAAGGGGATATGTGTTGACAGATTCTCTATTATTTGGTAGACTACTGGGGTTGAGAAAACAAGCAGAAGCATCCCGCTTCTCGCCTAAGTTGACAAGGGTCCTTGGGCTGATAGGAAATGTTCAAGTTTTAAAAAGACATTGGCAGCGGGAGTATTCTATTACTTCCGTTGCTTTTTTGCTTTTTTTCTCTCAAAATTTCTTGGAGGTGAATATCATAGCAAAAGATATGATGGTCAATGATGGAATTCGCGCTCGTGAGTTACGTGTTATTGACAATAACGGTGAACAAATTGGTGTTCAATCGAAAAATGATGCTTTACGTTTAGCAGAACAAGCTGGACTTGATCTAGTATTAGTCTCGCCAAACGCAAAACCACCAGTTGCCAGAATCATGGATTATGGTAAATATCGTTTTGAACAGCAGAAAAAAGAACGAGAAGCTCGCAAAAACCAAAAAGTCATCAATATCAAAGAAGTGCGTCTAAGCCCTACAATTGATGAGAACGACTTTAATACGAAGTTAAAAGCAGCGATCAAGTTCCTTGAAAAAGGTGATAAAGTCAAAGCAAGCATTCGCTTCAAAGGTCGTGCCATTACTCATAAAGAGATTGGCCAAAAAGTTCTCGAGCGTTTAGCAGAACAAGTTTCTGAAATCGCGACAGTTGAACAAAAGGCTAAAATGGACGGACGAAGCATGTTCTTGATGTTAGCACCTAAGAATGATAAGTAAAAAAGTAACAGGAGGAAAGTCTCATGCCAAAACAAAAAACACACCGTGGTTCAGCTAAACGTTTCAAACGTACAGGTGGTGGAGGATTAAAACGTTCTCAAGCCTTCACAAGCCACCGTTTCCATGGCAAAACTAAAAAACAACGTCGTCACTTGCGTAAACAAACAATGGTTCACGCTACTGACATCAAACGTATTAAACAACAATTAAGTCAAATGCGTTAATTCAGCACGCAAACTATTACATTTTCAAGCCAGTCGCAAGAGACTGATAGACCAAGGAGGAATTAATTATGCCACGTGTTAAAGGTGGAACAGTTACTCGTCGTCGTCGTAACCGCGTTTTAAAATTAGCAAAAGGTTACTACGGAGCGAAATCAAAATTATTTAAAACAGCTAAACAAGCAGTCATGAAATCATATATGTATGCTTACCGTGACCGTCGTCAAAAGAAACGTGACTTCCGTAAATTATGGATCGCACGTATCAATGCGGCAGCTCGTTTAAACGGATTAAGCTACAGCAAATTAATGCACGGCTTAAAATTAGCTGGTATCGAAATGAACCGCAAAATGTTAGCTGACTTAGCAGTTAACGATGCAGCTGCTTTCACAGTATTAGCAGACAAAGCTAAAGAAGCATTAGCAAAATAATTTTATTTTCTAGATAATAGATCCACATTTGAGCCCCGTTAAACTCAATGTGAAGAATACCAAGAAAGAAATTGGAGGAAACAATCGTGCGTACAACATACATGGCTAAAGCTAGCACTACAGAACGTAACTGGGTTGTTATCGACGCTACTGATGTGCCATTAGGACGTCTTTCAGCTGTTGCAGCAAGCATTTTACGTGGAAAAAACAAACCAACATTTACACCTAACGTTGATACAGGTGATTTCGTAATCATCATCAACGCTGACAAAGTTGCCTTAACAGGTAAAAAAGCAACTGATAAAGTTTACTATCACCACTCAAACCACCCTGGTGGATTGACTGCTCGTACAGCTGGTGAATTACGTGCTAACAACTCTCGTAAATTAGTTGAATTATCAATCAAAGGCATGTTACCTAAGAACTCATTAGGTCGTCGTCAATTTACTAAATTACATGTTTACGGTGGAGCTGAACATCCACATGCTGCACAACAACCAGTAGCAGTAGACATCCAATCACTAATCTAAGGAGGAAAAAGCATTGGCTCAAGCACAATACCGCGGCACTGGACGCCGTAAAAACTCAACTGCCCGTGTTATCTTAGTACCAGGGACAGGAAACATTACAATTAACAAAAAATCAATCGAAGAATACATCCCATTTGCTTACTTACACGAAGTAATCAAACAACCTTTAAACTTAACTGAAACATTAGGTTCATACGATGTTTTAGTGAACGTTAACGGTGGTGGATTCACAGGTCAATCAGGAGCTATCCGTCACGGAATCGCTCGCGCATTATTAACAGTTGACCCTGACTTCCGTGGAGTGTTAAAAGCTGCTGGCTTATTAACACGTGACCCACGTATGAAAGAACGTAAAAAACCAGGTCTTAAGAAAGCTCGTAAAGCGAGTCAGTTCTCAAAACGTTAATTTTTTACAAGTATTTATTACAAACTCAAAGCACTCTGTATATACAGGGTGCTTTTTTTGTTGAGAACTGACGAACGCAATTCACATGGGTGTTGTTGCTTTAGCAACTTACAGCCATGGGTGCGAAGGGCGGAGCCCTAGCCTCAAAACGTTAATCAACACGATTATATCAACGTTTACAGACATTCAAGAATTTTCTCTTGGATGTCTTTTTTTGTTCAAAAAACTAAAGTTCACCCCAAAATTCATCCCAAGTTCACCCTATTGCTTTTTGAGACTTCTTGATTTACTGTTTCTGTAGTATTAACATAAGTCTTCGTTATTTGGATGTCACTATGAGTAAGTGCTTCTGAGCCCTGTTAGAGTGAAGGAAATCATAAATGGTAAACTAGCTATAGATATTAATGAGAAAAATCAGTGTAATCTAACTTGGTATTCTGTTTTCCTGTATTATTTAAGTTGTAAAGAGAAACAAAGAAAAAGTATTGAATTATGGTTTAAAGGAGAAATAAAAAAAAGAAACTTTGAAACCCTGGACTTTTATAACCTTTACGAAATTTCAGTTACATTGATTACTACTCAAGATTATGAGGTATACCAGATATTAAGTAAGATAATTTTTAAAATTATTAAGGAAGATCTATATAAATGGAGTTCTTATCGTGATATCTTTTTATATCTTGAAGTTAGAAATTTTGTAGTAGAAGAAAATAAAAAAAAGATTGATGAAATTCTAAAAAATGACAATAAAAGATTGATTTTTTGACGATGGTTGCGATCTGGTGATTCTTCTTGACTAAGGAAGTCTCTGCGACGGCTATTTTTCTACAGTCTTTACAGCGGAAACGGCGTTTTCTCAATCGAATGAGAGTCTTGTAGCCAGCACAATCGAGGTAGGGGATTTTGGATTCTTTTTGAAAGGCATATTTAGTCATTTGTCCTTGAAGTTGTGACATTTAGAGGGAGGATAATCGAGCTTAGCAATGACTTCTTTATGCGTTCCAGCATCAAGATAAACTAAGATAATAATGTTTTTGTCATTAATTCCAAGTATCTTTGTGATAAAATTTAATTGTTCCATAAGATTCTTTCTAATGAGGGTTTGGTCACTTTTTCATTATAGGTCTTATGAGGCTTTTTTCTACAACAAAATAGACTCCATAATTCCTACAGTGGTTTTACCCACTACAGAAATTATAGAGCCTGAAACCAACGTTTCTGGGCTTTTTTCTTGCTTAAACTATTCTTCTGGCTGAATTTTGTCTGATTGAAAAAAGATTAGAAAATATCTTTTGATTTAATACTTGTATTCTCTTTTTTAATGTGATATAATTATAACGTAGAGGTGAGATATTTATAACAAATGCTACAGTCACCAATCTTTTCTTACAAGAAAATTTGCCATTAGGCACAAGCCTAAAAATTTTACTGTTCAATGTGAACTATTTCTAACAAAGGAGGAATACATCATGTTTAAATCACAAAAAATAGGGCTCATCATTTCGACACTAATGACTAATCTTTTCGTTATTAGCTACGTTTTTCTAGCTACAAACCTCAGTCTTTTGGCTAAAATATTGATTAGCCTTACACCAATTATCGGTAGTGCCATTGGATTTTCTGCCTTCTACTTTAAAGACAGGAAAGAAGAATAAGATGAAACACATCAAAAAATGGTTAATTTGGACTTGGTTACCTGTTATGCTACTACTGTGGCTATTAACTCCGCCAAGTAATTCCCCCTGGGTAAAACACACTGTTTTTCTAGTCACGATTACCATGCAAGGACTTATTTTCTGGCTTGTTTCCAAGGCACAATCTCAAGAAGACGAGGAAAAGTATTTTGGACTGACAGAGAAGTTGTATGGTATGACCTTATTTTCCGCTATGGCCATTTACACTAAAGGTATCTGGATAATCACACCAGCTACTAGTCCTATCTGGCTGAAACACCTTTTTCTAGGTTCTGGCTTGTTTGTCCTCATTCTTTGCTTTCTCTATTTTGCATTAAAAAAAGTTGATGAACAAGCAGACGAGCGTTTCTATATGAACTTGGCAAAGGCAGCCTGCACAACCCTGGTACTGATAGTTCTATCTCTGATAGTGTTGAGCATAGTAACATTTTTCCTTCCCTTCACCCTAAGAACAGGCATGGTTTTGATTTTTACTGCATCCATGATTGTGTTTTTTGACCTGTTTTTCCTCATATTTGAAAAGAGGGGTTAGATATGGGAAAAATTCTAACAAACTTAAAAGCCATCCGAGAAGACTCCCGCATGACCCAGCAAGAATTGGCGGATAAGATTGGTGTACGACGGGAAACTATTCTCCACTTGGAGAATAATCGATATAACCCTTCGCTTGAAATGGCGCTTAAAATCGCACGTGTCTTTGGCATGTCCGTTGAAGATATTTTCCGCTTAAATGAGGAGGTCTAGTCATGAAAAAACAAATTTGTACCCACTGCGGTGCTGACCAATTTGTCGTAAAAAAACAACTGAAAGGTTATGCAGGATTAGTCAGTGAAGAGGCTAAATTCGTTTCAGGAGGTATTGCCCTCTATCATGAAATTTGTCAAAATTGTGGTACTGTTCATAGAAGTTTTGTGAAGGATGTTGAAAAATTATAAGCGATTGAAGTGCACCCCAAAAGTTAGACACAAAATCTAACTTTTGGGGTGTTTTTATTATGAAATTAACTTATGAAGATAAAGTTCAAATTTATGAACTTAGAAAACAAGGATTTAGCTACTCACGACTTGCAGATATGTTCGGTATAAATGCGAGAAATATTGCCTACATGATTAAATTGATTGAGCATTATGGGTTAGAGATAGTTAAAAAAGGGAAAAATAATTATTATTCTCCAGAAATAAAACAAGAAATGATTGATAAAGTCTTACTCGAAGGTTGGAGTAAAGAAAGAGTTTCTCTCGAATACGGCCTCCCTGGGCGTGCCACGCTTCACAACTGGCTCGCACAATACAAGAAAAATAAGTATA
>NZ_KV790850.1:9637-38455 GCF_001807725.1 Granulicatella sp. HMSC31F03
CAGAGTTTCCTTTAGATATTCTTCTAAAGATTATCAAACTCGCTCGTTCAACTTACTACTATCATTTAAAGCAGCTAAACCTAGAAGATAAGAATCATGTCATTAAAAATGAAATAGAAACCATTTATACCGAGCATAAAGGGAATCATGGTTATCGCCGTATCACTCTTGAGCTTAGAAACCGTGGTTTCATCGTAAATCATAAGAAGGTACAACGTTTGATGAAAATGTTGGGGCTAAGTGCTCGTATTCGCAGAAAACGTAAGTATTCTTCTTATCATGGTGAAGTTGGAAAGAAAGCTGAGAACATTATTCAACGCCAATTTAATGCATCAAAGCCGATGGAAAAGTGCTATACAGATATTACGGAATTTTCTATCCCAACAAGCAACCAAAAACTATATTTATCACCAATTTTAGATGGTTATAACAGCGAGATTATAGCTTATTCTCTATCGTCTTCCCCGAATTTAAACCAAGTAAAAGATATGTTAGAACAAGCTTTTAGAGAAGAACAATACGAGAGTACTATTCTCCATAGTGATCAGGGATGGCAATACCAGCACGAGTTTTATCATAGTTTTTTAGAGGATAAGGGCATTCAGCCATCTATGTCCCGCAAGGGGAATAGTACTGATAATGAAACGCACCCAAAAAGTTAGACAGAAAATCTAACTTTTGGGGTGCAGTTCAATATTTGAGATGGGGGACTAGTCTATTTTATGGTGTTGATTGGTGTCAATTTTATCCAAATTGTATGATATTTATCTTAATTAGCATTGCTAATTTGTATGATTAGTTTCTTTTTCTCGAAACTTTTAGGAAAGAGTACATGCCTGGGGTTTGATGAGTTCGGAAATTTATAAAACAACTTAAAGTGTCATCAATAATAGTGTTTTAAGTATAAAAGAGCTTATTAGAAATTGTTCTCGTAGATTCATTACAACATTTGCGTACACGATTGTAATTTATATAAAAATTGTTTTGTAGACAATTCATTTCAGTAGTACAATATTAGTAAGAAGGAGGTTGTACTATGACTGCAAATGATATTTTAAACAATCCTTTCCTTAATAAGGGAACTGCCTTTACCTTAGAGGAGCGAAAGGAACTAGGCCTTATTGGTTTACTGCCACCTTATATTCAAACGATTGAAGAACAAGCGGCGCAAACTTATGCACAAATGCAAACAAAAGCCAATGATTTGGAAAAACGTCTTTTCTTAATGGAAATTTTTAATACCAACCGGACTCTTTTCTATTACCTTTTTTCTCAACATTTAGAAGAATTCAATCCAATTGTATATGACCCAACCATTGCAGATACGATTGAAGGCTATAGTGATCTCTTTGTAGATCCACAATATGCGGGATATCTTGATATTAATCATCCTGAAAATATTGAAGCCACTTTGAAAAATGCTGCCGGGAGTCGCGAGATTCGACTCATTGTTGTAACAGATGCAGAAGGAATCCTTGGAATTGGAGACTGGGAACAAATGGTGTCGATATTTCTGTTGGGAAATTGATGGTCTATACGGGTGCTGCTGGAATCGATCCTTCGATGGTCCTTCCTTTAGTCATTGATGCAGGGACTAACCGTGAAGAACTTCGTAACAATCCTAATTACTTAGGAAATCGTCACGAACGGGTCCGCGGAGATCGTTACTACGACTTCATTGACCAATTCGTTCAAACAGCAGAACGTCTCTTTCCTAAACTCTACCTTCACTGGGAAGACTTCGGTCGCTTGAATGCTGCGAATATTCTTGAAAAGTACCGGAAACAAATTCCGACCTTTAATGATGATATTCAAGGTACAGGAATCGTTACCTTGGGTGGAATCTTTGGTTCGCTGGATATTAGTGGTGAAAAATTAACAGATCAAGTTTATCTCTGCTATGGTGGTGGTACTGCGGGTGCAGGAATTGCCTCTCGTGTTCTTCGTGAAATGGTGAGTGAAGGTCTCTCCGAAGAAGAAGCTTATAAACGTTTCTTTATGGTTGATAAACAAGGTCTTCTCTTTGATGACATGGATGACTTGACACCAGAGCAAAAACCATTTGCTAAGAAACGTGCTGACTTTAGTAACGCAGACAAGTTGACGGACCTGCTTGAAGTAGTGAAGACTGTGAAGCCAACCATTCTTGTAGGAACTTCAACTCAACCTAATACCTTCACTAAAGAAATAGTAGAAGCTATGTGCGAAAACACTGAACGTCCAATGATCTTCCCATTATCAAATCCAACCAAATTGGCAGAAGCTAGTGCCAAAGATTTGATTGAATGGTCAGATGGAAAAGCTTTTGTCGCAACAGGAATTCCTGCTGATACAGTTTCTTATAAAGGTGTAGACTATGTGATTGGTCAAGCAAATAATGCCTTGATTTACCCAGGTCTTGGTCTAGGTATGTTGGCTTCTGAAGCAAGTCTTTTGACGGATGAAATGATTGGAGCAGCGGCTCATTCATTGAGTGGTATTGTCAATCCAGGCCAACCAGGAGCTCCTGTCTTGCCACCATTCAAGTATGTAGCAGATGTTTCTATTAAAGTAGCAGAAGCAGTCGCTAAAAAAGCACAAGAGCAAGGTCTTGCGCGTGCTAAGGAAACAGATATGGCCAAAGCAGTTCGTGATTTGAAGTGGTATCCAGAGTATAAATAATTCATTTCTGCTGTCTACCGATAGAGCAGAAAAAACCAGCAACTTTTTTTATGAAGTTGCTGGTTTTGTTTATATCATTTTTATAAAGAAGTAATAAAAGTTAAACCGCCTAATATCACACCAGCTGCATTGGGAATGATAAGGATCCAGTCTTTTTTAGGTTCTTTTGTCCAACCATAGATTACCCAAATTAAACAAGAAGCCGCTGCGAATAGTGGTTGGAATGGTTGAGCTTTTGCTCCTTGTAAGTTAGCGATAATTTGTGGAATATATGCAATAAAGACAAGGACACCAACAAAAGCTCCAATAGATCCGACAAAGCGATTAATTTTTTGTTTAGACATACAATCCCTCCTGAGGTTTTATTATATCAGTAAGGAAAAGATACAGCCAATATTAAGATAAGAAGGAAGAGGATAGAATTGAAAGTTTTGCGTTAAGAAATTTCCCTATTTTAGATACATCTATTCTTATTTAATTGAAATCGAAATCAGAAGAAACTCTTCTGACGGTTGCTATTAAGTGATTTTAAGCTGTCCTAAAAACAAGACTGTTCAAACCAGGTCTTAAGAAACCTCGTAAAGCTAGTCAATTCACATGGGTGTTGTTGCTTTAGCAACTTACAGCCATGGGTGCGACGGGCGGGAGCCCTAGCCTCAAAATGTTAATATCGTTCTATTGCGAAGACTTATTCAAAGCATCCCATATTTGAAGTGTTATTTCTTATAATATTCAAAAAATTCTATTCTAGAAAGGAACTTTAGAATTCAATTTTAAAGATATTTATTTTTATATATCGTCTATACGATTTTATTTTACAAAAAAATAAGTTTATATAGCGGAGTATTTGATAAATCAAAATAAAAGCATTATAATGTTGTAGAATAAATTATGATTATATTTTGATAATCTATATCATTTTGGAGGATGTATGAAATTGAAACAAACTTACGGTTATCGTAAAAGTAAAATTTGTAAATCACTGTGTGGTGCAGTTCTAGGAGTAGTAGCAACAATCTCTGTAGCAGGCCAAAATGTTTTTGCTGACGAAGCAACAACTGTGAGTGGAGTAGATACTTCTACTGCGACTGGAAATCCCGCAACGAATCTACCAGAGGCTCAAGCAAATCCTAGTAATGAAGCTATTGAAAGTCAAGCACAGGCTGGTCAAACAACGGGTTCAATCCCAGTAGAAGTACCAACAACAGATGTTGATCAAGCTGTTGAAAATGCTAAAAATGCTGGTGTTAAAGTTGAAAAAGATGAGACTGTTGACAAAGGAACAGTAAAAACTGCTGAAGAAGCTAATCAAAAAGAGACAGAAATCAAAGATGATTATGCAAAGCAAGCAGAAGAAATCAAGAAAGTAACTGAACAATACAAGGCTGACGTAGCTTCTAATCAAAAAGAGACTGATCGTATCAATGCGGAAAATAAGGCAAAAAAAGATCAGTATGAAAAAGATATGGCTGCACATAAGGCTGAGGTCGAACGTATTAACAGTGCTAATGCAGCTGCCAAAGCGGATTATGATGCAAAATTAGCACAATATCAAAAAGATTTAGCGGATGTCCAAAAAGCGAATACAGACGCCCAAGCTTCCTATGAGGCTGCCAAAGAAGCCTATGATAAAGAGTTAGCAGCTATTCAAAAAGCAAATGCCGACAATGATGCGGACTACCAAGCTAAATTAGATGCTTATAATGCTGAATTGGCACGTGTGAAAAAGGATAATGCGGATGCTAAAGCTGCTTACGAGAAAGCTCTTGCTGAAAATACCGCTAAAAATAATGAAATCAAAGCTGAGAACGAAGCAATCAAACAGCGCAACGCACAAGCTAAGGCTGACTATGCAGCTAAGTTACTTAAGTATCAGTCAGCTCTTGCTAAATATCAAAAAAATTTAGCAGATTATCCAAGAAAATTGCAAGAGTATAAAGACGAACAAGCTGCCATCAAGGCTGCTCTTGCAGAACTTCAAAATCATAAAAACGAAGATGGTAACTTGACAGAGCCGTCTGCTCAAAATTTAGTTTATGATTCAGAGCCAAATGCCCAGTTATCATTGACAACTAATGGAAAAATGCTGAAAGCTTCTGCAGTTGATGAGGCCTTCAGTCATGATACAGCTCAATATTCTAAAAAAGTTCTTCAGCCTGATAATCTTAATGTTAGTTACCTTCAACAAGCCGATGACGTGGCTTCATCCATGGAACTTTACGGCAATTTCGGCGATAAGGCTGGCTGGACAACTACTGTCGGCAATAGCACAGAGGTAAAATTTGCATCTGTCCTCTTGGAACGCGGTCAAAGCGTGACAGCAACCTATACAAATCTTGAAAAATCTTACTATAATGGTAAAAAGATTTCTAAGGTCGTCTTCAAGTATACACTTGATTCCGACTCAAAATTCAAAAATGTGGACAAGGCTTGGTTAGGTATCTTTACCGATCCAACTCTAGGTGTCTTTGCCTCTGCTTATAATGGTGTAGCTGAAAAGGACACATCCATTTTTATTAAAAATGAATTCACCTTCTATGATGAAGATGGCAATCCGATTGATTTTGACAATGCGCTTCTATCTGTTGCTTCCCTCAACCGAGAACATAACTCCATTGAGATGGCTAAGGACTATACTGGAACCTTCGTTAAGATTTCAGGTTCTTCTATTGGAGAAAAAGAGGGCAAAATTTACGCAACTGATACCCTCAATTTTAGGAAAGATCAGGGTGGTGCCCGCTGGACTATGTATAAGCGAGGCGGCGAAGACGGATCAGGTTGGGACAGTTCTGATGCACCTAACTCTTGGTACGGAGCTGGCGCCATCCGTATGTCTGGTACAAACAATAGCGTAACAGTAGGGGCTATCTCTGCTACTCTAGTAATGCCTGTAAATCAAATGCCAGTTGTTTCTGGAAAAGATAATACGGAAGCTAAAAGACCAAATATTTGGTATTCACTAAACGGTAAGATTCGTGCGGTCAATGTGCCTAGGGTTACCAAGGAAAAACCAGAACCACCAGTAGCTCCAACGGCTCCAGTAGAACCAACTTATGAAGTAGAAAGTCCGTTGAAACCAACTCCGGTTGAACCAACGTATAAGGCTGATCCAAAGCCACCTACTAAGACGCCAAACAAGCCAGAGCCAACGCCACCGACTCCGCCGACACCGCAATCGGAGCCTAAAAAACCAGTTGAGCCAACTTATAAAGAGGTTCCAACGCCACCAGCTGACCCTGTTTATCAAAATCTTCCAACGCCACCAGCTGTGCCAACTGTTCATTTCCATTACTTTAAATTGGCGGTTCAACCCCAAGTAAATAAGGAAATCAGAAATAAGGATGATATTGATATCGATAAAACCTTAGTGGCTAAGCAATCTGTTGTGAAATTTCAATTGAAAACAAATGATTTACCAGCTGGTCGTGATGAGACAACTTCCTTTGTCTTAGTTGATCCGCTACCATCTGGTTACCAATTTGATATGGAGGCGACTAAAGATGCCAGTCCGGGATTTGATGTCACTTATGTTGAAGCCAGTCATACGGTAATTTTCAAAGCGACAGCTGAAACCTTGGATAAGTTCAATGCTGACTTGACCAAGTCTGTGGCAACGGTTTACCCAACAGTAGTAGGGACGGTTCTTAATGATGGAGCAACCTATACAAATAACTTTACATTGACTATTAATGAAGCTTACGGTATCAAGTCTAATATTGTTCGTGTCACCACACCAGGTAAACCGAATGATCCTGATAATCCAAACAACAATTATATTAAACCACACAAGGTTAACAAGAATGAAAATGGTGTTGTAATTGATAATAAGAATGTTCTTGCAGGATCAATGAACTACTATAACTTGACTTGGGATTTAGATCAGTACAAGGGAGACAAGTCTTCCGCTGAAACTATCGCAAAAGGGTTCTTCTATGTGGATGATTATCCAGAAGAAGCACTGGATGCGAATCTAGATTTGGTTAAAATTAAGGATGCCAATGATAGAGAAGTCACTGGGATTACAGTCAAAAACGTTAAGGATATCTCAGAATTAGATCATCATCTCCAAGATTTGTTGAAAAAAGCTGGTATCAAACCAAAGGGTGCCTTCCAATTATTCTTAGCAGATAATCCACAATCCTTCTATGATACTTATGTGTCTAAGGGCATTGACTTGACCATTATTAGCCCAATGAAGGTTAAGGATGAGATGGGCAAGATTGGTGGTAAATATGAAAATAAAGTCTACCAAATTGATTTTGGTAACGGTTATGAGTCTAATGTTGTTGTCAATAATGTGCCTAAGGTAGATCCTAAGAAGGATGTCACTTTTACTTTGGATTCTACTGACAACAGCAGTGTGGATGGTCAAACCATTGGGTTGAAAAAGATTTTCAATTATCGTTTAGTTGGCGGTCTCATTCCAGACAACCACTCAAATGAACTCTTTGAGTACAACTTCTATGATGATTATGATCAAACAGGAGATCAATACACTGGTCAATATAAGGTCTTTGCTAAAGTTGATTTTACTCTTAAAGACGGAAAAGTCATCAAGGCGGGTACCGAACTGACTCAATACACAACAACAGAAGTTGATGAAGTTAAGGGGGCTATTGCCATTAAGTTCAATGAAGACTTCTTGCGTTCTGTTTCAATTGATTCAGCCTTTCAAGCTGAAAGCTATATCCAAATGAACCGTATTGCGGTTGGCACTTTTGAAAATACTTATATCAATACTGTCAATGGAGTAACTTACACTTCAAATACGGTTAAGACAACAACTCCTAATGATCCATCGACTCCAAAAGCTAATGGTTCTCAACCAAGTTCTAGCCAAGAAGCTCTCCCAAATACAGGCGTTACAGACAATGCCTATATGCCATTGGTCGGCCTTATCAGCGCAATGACAAGTTTCAGCTTACTTAGATGGAAACCTAAAAACAATGATAGTAAAAAGAAAAGTAAATAACACAAAAAGTGTACTAACTCTCAAAAGTTAGACGATTAATTTAAGCAAAGGATTTAGTTCTGTATTTTATAGAACTAAGTCCTTTTTGTTTTAGCCAAACATTTTTGTTATTAAAATAATCCTGTTTCTAAAATGATAATAGTTCTTAAAGCCGTAGACATTTCTTTTGAGTACTTTGCAGTTTGTAGAGTGCTTTTTTCGTTGAGAAGAAATGGACGGATGTGGCTGCAAGAATAAAAATATAGAGAGAAACTCATGACGAAAACGATAGTTAGGAACCGATTTATATTGAATTTTTGTAGACAGTTTTAGGATAAGGTATGAAAAAAAGGTTGTAAAAATTTAATTCCATGATACTATAGGAAAAAAGGAGGAGAAATATGTCAGAACAAAAAAAATCCATTACGATGAAAGATGTTGCCATTGAGGCAGGCGTAAGTGTTGGTACTGTTTCTCGTGTTATTAATAAGGAAAGTGGAATTAAAGAAGTAACGCTTAAAAAAGTTGAACAAGCGATTAAAACTTTAAATTACGTTCCAGATTTATACGCTAGAGGAATGAAGAGAAATCGTACTGAGACTATCGCACTGATTGTGCCTAGTATTTGGCATCCGTTCTTTTCAGAGTTTGCGATGCATGTAGAAAATGAAGTATATAAAAGACAAAACAAGCTGCTTTTATGCTCGATTAATGGGACAGATAGAGAACAAGATTATCTTGATATGTTGCGTCATAATAAAGTAGACGGGATAGTGGCAATTACTTATAGTCCAATCGAAAACTACTTAACATCAGGAATCCCGTTTGTGAGTATTGACCGTATGTATTCGAATATTGAGATTGCTTGTGTGTCTTCGGATAATGAAGCAGGAGGTCGTGAAGCAGCAAAACAACTAATCCGTAGAGGGTGTAAGCATTTAGCCTTTGTGGGCGGGCATAATACTACTATCAATGAAACTAAACGTCGTAGAATAGCTTTCGAAAATTATGTTCGGGAACATCAGTATCCTTTCAGCGTCTTTGACTTAGATGAGACAGAAGAAGATTATAATGGTAAATTAGAAAAATTTTTATCAAAGAATCCTGATGTGGATGGGATTTTTACAATTAATGACTTATTTGCCCTAGATGTCATCAAAATCTTACAAAATAAAGGAAAGAAGATTCCTGAAGATATACAAATTATTGGTTATGACGGTATTAAGATGGCAGGGGATAAAGATTATTTATTGTCAACGATTGCCCAACCTTTGGAGGAAATGGCTAGGGAAGCTGTTCGAATCTTATTTGATATTATTGATGGAAAAGCTGTTAATATGCAGACAATGTTACCGATAACATTTATCGAAGGAAATACAACAAAATTTGTTGACAGAAAACGCTAACACTGTTAAAATTAACTCAAATTTAAAACATTATTTTTTAATTCAAAATTGAAACGTTTCAAATAAAAAAGAAGTTGCGCTGTGCGCTCCTTTTTCTAGGCAAGAATTGAAACGTTTCAAAAAAAGGAGATTGTTATGATTAAAACAGTAAAACAAGTGACCTTATGGGAACGAATTAAAAAACAAAAACTTTTGTTATTAATGACAGTTCCTGGATTGGTATTAACATTCGTCTTTAAGTACATTCCTATGTATGGAGTTTTAATAGCTTTTAAAGATTACAATCCTTTAAAAGGTATTTTAGGAAGTGAATGGGTTGGATTCGATGAATTCATTAAATTCTTATCTTCTCCTAACTTTGGAATATTGTTATCGAACACTCTAAAATTGAGCGTTTATGGCTTGCTGCTTGGATTCTTGCCTCCAATCATACTTGCAATTATGTTAAATCAGTTGTTAAGTGAGAAAGCTAAGAAACGCATTCAATTGATTTTATATGCTCCAAACTTTATCTCAGTCGTAGTAATTGTCGGTATGATTTTCCTCTTCTTCTCAGTAGGAGGTCCAATCAATGGTTTCCTTTCGATGTTTGGAATAAAAATCGATTTTCTAACAGATCCTGATTTCTTCCGTCCGTTGTATATTCTAAGCGGTATATGGCAAGGAATGGGGTGGGCTTCTACTCTATATACAGCCACATTGGTGAATGTAGATCCATCATTAATTGAAGCTGCTCGATTAGACGGGGCGAATATCTTCCAACGAATTTGGCATATCGACATCCCAGCGTTGAAACCAATCATGGTCATTCAATTCATTTTAGCTGCGGGTGGAATTATGAACGTTGGTTATGAGAAAGCATTCTTGATGCAAACATCTCTTAACTTGCCGGCATCTGAAATCATTTCAACTTATGTATATAAGATTGGTCTTGTATCGGGTGATTACTCATACTCAACTGCTGTAGGTTTATTCAATGCAGTTATTAACGTAGTTTTACTAATCTCAGTAAATCAAATTGTAAAACGTATGAATAATGGTGAAGGGATTTAGGTGGAAAATATGAAAAAAACATATATGGATACGCAATTTGATAGACGAATTTTAGTATTAAATAAGATTATCATTGCTTTTATTGTTTTAATCACCTTGGTTCCGATGATTTATATTATTGTAGCGTCATTTATGGATCCAAAGGTCTTAGCAACTAGAGGGATTAGTTTTAATCCAGAAGACTGGACAGTAGAAGGGTATAAACGAGTTTTTAGTGATGAGTCCATTTTAAGAGGGTTTCTGAACTCCTTATTATACTCATTTGGGTTTGCAACTTTAACGGTTCTTCTTTCTGTATTTACAGCATATCCTCTTTCTAAGAGAAATCTAGTTGGGCGTAAATGGATTAACTATTTCTTAATTGTCACAATGTTTTTCGGTGGTGGATTAGTTCCAACGTACTTATTAGTTAAAGACTTAGGAATGTTGAATACACCTTGGGCAATCATCGTACCTGGTGCAGTGAATGTATGGAACATTATTCTTGCTCGTGCATATTTCCAAGGACTGCCAGAAGAATTAGAGGAAGCAGCCGTAATTGATGGAGCCAATGATTTACAGATTTTCTTCAAGATTATGCTTCCGTTAGCAAAACCAATTATGTTTGTACTTTTCCTATACGCTTTTGTTGGTCAATGGAATTCATACTTCGATGCAATGATCTATATCAAGGATCCAAACTTAGAACCGTTACAATTAGTTCTTCGTAAAATTCTGATTCAAAGTCAACCTGGCCAAGATATGATTGGCGCACAAGCTGCTTTAAATGAAATGAAGCGATTAGCAGAATTAATTAAATACGCAACGATTGTTATTTCAAGCTTGCCATTAATCGTAATGTATCCATTCTTCCAAAAATACTTTGATAAAGGTATTATGGCCGGCTCACTTAAAGGTTAATAAATATAAAAAAATAAAATACTAAAGGAGTTTTATTATGAAATTCAATAGATTTACCAAATCAGCATGTATTTTGGCAGCCAGTTTAACTGTCCTCGCAGCTTGTGGCTCAAGCAATAAAGCCTCAAGTCCAGATTATAAATTACAAGATGTTACCCTTCCTTTAAAGGAAACAAAGACATTGAAATTTATGACTGCAAGTTCACCATTAGCACCAAAAGATCCT
Organism: Granulicatella sp. HMSC31F03; assembly: GCF_001807725.1. NCBI lineage: Bacteria > Bacillati > Bacillota > Bacilli > Lactobacillales > Carnobacteriaceae > Granulicatella > Granulicatella sp. HMSC31F03. The sequence continues at coordinate 20,835 of NZ_KV790850.1, forward strand.
AATGAAAAACTGATTTTCCAACGTTTAGAAAAAGAAACTGGTGTTCACATCGAGTGGACAAACTACCAATCTGATTTTGGTGAAAAGAGAAACTTGGATATCTCAAGTGGAGACCTTCCAGATGCTATTCATAATGATGGCGCATCAGATGTTGAATTAATGAACTGGGCTAAGAAAGGTGTGATTGTCCCTGTTGAAGATTTAATCGACAAATACATGCCAAATCTTAAGAAAATTCTAGAAGAAAAGCCAGAGTACAAATCATTAATGACAGCTCCTGACGGACATATCTATGCCTTCCCTTGGATTGAAGAATTAGGAGACGGAAAAGAATCTATCCACAGTGTGAATGATATGGCGTGGATCAATAAAGATTGGTTGAAGAAACTTGGTCTTAAAATGCCAGAAACTACTGATGAATTAATTGCTGTGTTAGAAGCATTTAAAAATGGAGACCCTAACGGAAATGGTGAAGCTGATGAAATTCCATTCACATTCATCAACGGAAACGGAAACGAAGACTTCAAAATGTTATTTGGAGCATTCGGTGTAGGGGATAATGATGATCATATCGTAGTAGGTAATGATGGAAAAGTTGATTTCACTGCTGACAATGATGATTATAAAGAAGGAATTAAATTTATCCGTAAATTGCAAGAAAAAGGCTTAATCGATAAAGAAGCTTTCGAACATGATTGGAATAGTTATATTGCTAAAGGACATGACCAAAAATATGGTGTTTACTTCACATGGGATAAAAGCAATGTAACTGGTAGCAACGACAGTTACGATGTATTACCAGTTCTTTCTGGACCAAGTGGTAAAAAACATGTAACTCGTACAAACGGCATGGGATTCAACCGCGATAAAATGGTTATTACTAGTGCAAACAAAAACCTTGAGTTAACTGCTAAATGGATTGATGCGCAATATGCACCACTTCAATCTGTACAAAATAACTGGGGAACTTATGGGGATCCTAACCAACAAAATATCTTTGAATTTGACCAAGCAACAAACAGCTTAAAACACCTACCATTAAACGGAACTGCTCCTGCTGAACTTCGTCAAAAAACAGAAGTTGGTGGACCTCTTGCAATCCTAGATTCTTACTATGGAAAAGTGACTACAATGCCAGACGATGCTAAATGGCGTTTAGACTTAATCAAAGAGTACTATGTTCCTTATATGAGCAACAACAACATTTATCCACGTGTATTCATGACACAAGAAGACTTAGATAAACTTGCTCACATCGAAGCAGATATGAAAGATTACATCTATCGCAAACGTGCTGAATGGATTGTAAACGGAAATATCGATCAAGAGTGGGATGCTTATAAACAAGAACTTGAAAAATATGGGCTTTCTGAATACTTAGCAATCAAACAAAAATATTACGATCAATATCAAGCAAATAAAAAGTAGAGGTTAAATATGAGTGGTAAAAAGTATACTGTAGAAGAAGCGAATCTTTTCATTGAGAAAAATAAGCATTTAGTAAATACTCAGTACAAGCCAGAAGAGCATTTTACCGCTGAAATAGGATGGATTAATGATCCAAATGGATTCGTTTATTTTAGAGGAGAATATCATCTCTTTTATCAATTCTATCCATACGATAGTGCATGGGGTCCAATGCACTGGGGACATGCAAAGAGTAAGGACTTGATTCATTGGGAGCATTTGCCTGTAGCACTTGCTCCTGATCATGACTATGATCGAAATGGATGTTTCTCTGGTTCAGCGATTGTAAAAGATGATCGCCTCTGGATTATGTACACAGGACATATTGATGAAGCGGGAAGGATTCGACAATTACAAAATATAGCCTATTCGGATGACGGGATTCATTTTACAAAGATTTCAGGAAATCCGGTGATGACAGGTGCCGATTTACCGGAAGAATTGATTGTATCGGAATTCCGGGATCCAAAACTCTTCGAGAAAGATGGACGCTACTATTCCGTAGTCGCTAGTAAGCATAAAGACAATGTCGGCTGTGTGGTGCTACTTGGTTCAGACAACTTAGTCGATTGGAAATTTGAGTCTATCTTCTTAAAAGGAAAAGAGCATCAAGGATTTATGTGGGAATGTCCTGATTACTTTGAGTTAGATGGGAAAGGATGTTTAATCGTTTCTCCAATGCGCTATAAACGCGACGGAGATTCGTTCCATAATATTAATTCATCCGTTTTTCTTACAGGTAGAGTAGATTGGGAAGAAAAGAAATTTATTCCTGAAACAGTAGAAGAGATTGATCACGGTCAAGACTTCTATGCTCCACAAACATTAGTAGATGATAAGGGACGTCGTATTATGATTGCTTGGATGCAGACATGGGGACGTACGATTCACTCTCATGTTCAACAACATAAGTGGGCAGGTGCAATGACTTTACCAAGAATTCTTCACTTTAAGGATGCAAAGCTCATTCAAACACCTATCCATCATGGACAGTATCAAATTCAAATTGAAGGCGACTGTCAGTATCGCATTGGAAATGAGACTGACTATCTTGAGTTTGGATATGATAGTACAGCACAACAGGTATATATTGACCGTAGTACTCTTGCTCAAAAAATTGTTGGGGAAGAAGAACAGGACACAAGTAGACGGTATGTAACGATAGAGGCTAAAGAACTTGAAGTCTTCTTAGACAAAAACTCCATTGAGATTTTTGTAAACCATGGTGAGGCAGCTCTGACAGCTACTTTTTATCTAACAGTAACTGCTGTATTATCTAAAATGTAGAAATCATGGTTATTTTCTCTTAAAGTATCAAAAGCAACGGATGACATCCGTTGCTTTTGTTTTATTTTAAAACTCATGAATCAAACGGGAATGTGGTATAATCACTACAAATAGTTTCTAAGGAAGTGTCGATAATGAAAATTATTGTAGATCGTGACTCCGTCTCTGCAGGAGATGACATGTATGGACATGAAGAGACATTTGACGTATGCTAATCCATGACGGTTGCGGATTTTTTTAATTTTGTGAACAGCAATGGATACTTAGCCCACATAATCGGGAACGATGTGGCGTGGCTCCTTCAAAATTGCACTGGGAAAATAGGAGCCTATTATACAAAAACAGGAGAAGTTACTCATCCAGAAGTGAGCATTAAAGAGAAAATGGACGAAGCGGGCGGAAATCCTCATTTCTTTGTGCGCTATTATAACAATCCGGAATTAGCGAGAAAACAAAACTAGGAAAACTAAGATGAATCGAGAAGCGTTTTTAAACCAAATCAATCAAGAAGGATTTTCGTTTTCAATCGATATCACACGCTGGGGATTTTCAGATTTTAAATCAGTCGTGCGCAGACGCAGAGTCTCTGAATCAGAGTTATACCAAATGTTTTTGGAGTATTGTGAAGAGTTGGAGCGAACTCTTCAAGAGGCAGGGGATTATCGCCGTATGATGTTCAATAAATATCCTGTGAGCCCAGTACATGATAAATATAAAACACGTTTCGATGCAGTTGCGCCAAATGGACGTGAATTCCGATTCGAATTTGTGTTTACCAATAACAATCATCTGAAAGTGTACCATCTATACGAAACGGTTAATGGACGTAAGAAGGTTACATGGAAAGATATTCTTTGGAAATTTGTAGAGGTATTATAACTAGAAAGTGGGAATTGGAAATGGAAAATGAAACAACAGCACTTAAATGGGTCTTCTACCGCGAAGTGGATGTCCCACGTGATATCGAAGAAATTCTTGTGACAGGGGAAGTCGCAGACCGCGCCTTCAAAACCGTACGAGATGTAGCGGTATTCACGAATAAACGCTTGATTGTAAAAGACGTCCAAGGGTTAACTGGAACAAAAGTAGAGATGTATTCCTTACCGTATAGCGCGGTGAATATGTGGTCTACAGAAAATGCAGGAATCCTTGATTACACTGCAGAAGTGGAACTATGGACCAGATCAGGCCATATTAAGATTGAATTGAAACGTGGTATTGATATTCGCGAATTCGAACGGTTACTAGCAGAGTATATTCTTTAAAACACATAGGTTGTCTGTTGCTTTTGGGACAGATTCCTTCAGTGGTAAGCTCAATGCATTGCTTTTCAATGAGGACAATGCTAGAATGAGTCATGTAATTAAATATTGAAGATCTTGGGAGTCTCGTTAGGGAGGCTGAGAGTGTGATATACAGACCAATATTATCTGATCAACTTCATGGTTGCGTAGAGAGTATCTTACAAAGTCGACAGTACCATTGTGTACATATCTATACAGGTGAACCCCCCTTTCAGGATTGAAAAGATCTGAAGGGGGTTTTTTATGTCACAACATGTTTCGTACGGAAATTGCCGAGTAGGAGTTCCAGGCTCACATTTAGCAATTAGCGGCGCGAGGTTTAATTTGGCACCGATGTCGGATGATTTTATCGACATTATTCTGGGGGCCATCAAGCAAGTGGATTTGTCCAATGTATGGGCAAAGACGGATCATACTTCTACCATCTATCGTGGGGGAAGTGTAGAAGTTTTCGATGCGTTAAAAGCTTGTTTTATTAGTAGTTATCGTCCGGGAGTTCACTGCTCGCTGGAAGCCACTCTTTCAAAAGGGTGCCCTGGCGATGTAGATGAGGATACGCCTTTATCATTCGATGGGAGTCGAATCAATGAAGAGCGTTCCCAAGCGACTCATTTTCCTGTCATTGGAAAATTCGCAGTCTATCCGATGGGTTCTGATAATTATATGAAGACCATCGAGAAGGTAGTGAATCTCGGGATTGATCAAGGAACGATTACTGGAACAGGGCATTATGTCACTTTTCTAGGAGGGGACGTTCACGAGGTGTTTGATTATTTGGAACAAGTTTTTAAAATTTTAGAGCAAGATGTGAGTCATTTTGTGATTCAAGTGACATTATTATGCAATGTACCAGGGGGAGAAATTGATGAATAAAAATAAATTAGAACTAAAGGATTACTTATTTATTAGCTTAATTTGTGTATTGTTTGGAGTGTTTTATTTACTCGCAGTTTATGCAGGAGGTGCGCTTTCTGCCACACTAGCACCAATGGGACTCGGGATGCTAGGATATGAGCCATTTTACGGAATCTGGTTTATGGCTCCAGTATTCACGCTTTACTTTATTCGAAAACCAGGGATTGGTATTATTACAGAAATTATTGCAGCCGTGATTGAAGTGTTGCTTGGGAACATGTTCGGAATTATCGTTGTGGTGAGTGCCTTTATCCAAGGTCTAGGAGTAGAAATGGCCTTCATGACGAAGAAATACGGCGATATTACTTATGGAACCACAATGCTAGGGGCCGTTATTACGACCATTTTCACATTCCTTTGGACAGGCTTCCGTAGCAATTATTTAGCATTAGATTGGAAGCTAGTGGTCGCTATTTTTGTGATTCGTTTAGCTTCTGCCTTAATCTTTACAGGATACTTAAGCAAACTCTTATGCGACCAAATGGTAAAAACAGGAGTGGTCAAAGTTCGTGGCTAATCCTGAAATTGTCCTCCAATTGAAAAATGCGACTTTAAGCGTTCAAAATCGAGTGCTGTTCTCCAATCTTTCGATGCAAATTCATTCGGGAGAAATTGTAGTAGTGTTGGGAAGAAGTGGAGTTGGGAAAAGCAGCCTTATGAATGTGATTAATGGAGTCTATCCAAATGGGGACACAGATGTTCAATGTGAAGGATTAGAAATTTTAGGACAGTCTCTTCTAGCGTTAAATCACTTGGAGAGAACGAAATATGTACGCTCTATTTTCCAAAATGCAAGACTCTCGTTTGCAATGGAGACACCGTACGAAGAAATGATTTTCGTACTAGAGAATTTTTGTTTTCCCATTGAAACAATGGAACAGAAAGTACGAGAACAAGCAAAAAAACACAAGATTGAAGATTTATTATACCGAAAGTTTGCAAGTCTTTCAGGTGGAGAACTTCAAAAAGTGGCCTTTGCTTGTGCTAGCTTAGTAGAAGCACCGCTTTATCTGATGGATGAGCCATTTGCCAATATCGATGAAAAGAGTATTCCGTACTTTATCGAGCAGATTAAACGGTTAAGTAACGAAGGAAAAGCAATTTGTATCATTGATCACCGATTGGACTTTTGGGAGTGGGTCAATCGGTGGTATCTCTTAGAAGACGGTGGAGAATTGAAACGAATCGAACTTCCTTTAAAGGAGAAAGACAAGCTTCTTCTAGAAGAGAGTGGGAATTTATGTCCATTACCTTTCAACAATAAGAAAAAGCTAGAAAATGCCAAACCACTGTTGAAAGTCGAAGATGTTTCGGTTTTTGTAGAAAAAGACAAGCTGCTTCTTAAGCATATTCATCTTGAGCTTCATGAAGGGGAGATGATGGCTCTTGTTGGACCGAGCGGGAGTGGGAAAACAAGTTTTTTTCAAAGCTCTATTAAAGCAACTCCCTTATACGGGAAACATTGAACTGCAAAGCCACTCTTTATCGAAGGTGAAGAAGAAGGATCTATTTCAAAAAGTCGGGCTTGTTTTTCAAGATCCCACCCTTCAATTTGTCGCTGCGAAAGTTCTAGAGGAACTGAAAGTCACTTTTCCAGGCGAAGCAGAAAGTCGTCTAGAATCGCTTTTAGAAGAATACTCCTTAAAGGAAACTTGGGAATTATCTCCTTGGCTTCTCAGTCAAGGGCAACAGCGCAGGCTTGCTTTTTTAACGATGACTGGAGAGGGGAAAGTTCTACTATTAGTGGATGAACCGACTTACGGACAAGACATGAAAAATGCGATAGCTATCATGAATGCATTGCAGCAATTATGCCAAAAGGGAATGGCTTGTCTATTTACCTGTCATGACCATAGACTCGTCCGTCAATATGCACAGAAGGTGATGCGCATTCGTCATCAGACCATGGAGGTAGAGATGAATGAAGATGAGAATTAATCCAAGTGTGCAATTAGGAGTTTCATTTTTACTATCGATGGTTATCCTTTTTACAAAATCATGGAAACTAAATGGAGCGATGATGCTGGCATCCATCGTGATAATAGGGTTGTTCATACAACAACCTTGGGGACGCGTTATTAAACTCGGTCTGGGCTTACTGATGATTACCTTAACGTATTTTCTTTCAGTCTACTTTTATCCAAATGAGAATCTATTGGTTCAAACGGGATCAAGTGGCGTTTTTTCTGTAGCTTTGGAATTAAGTAGTCGAATTCTTGCGCTTGGTCTTGTAGGAATTAGTCTATCGACTTCTATTGAGAAAAATGAATTTGTTGCCAGTCTCATCCAGCAATTGAAAGTGCCAGTGGCGATTGCTTATAGCATACTGGTAGCCATCAATTTTCTGACATTGATTCAAACAGAGTATGAACAGTCGAAATTAGCGTTACAAATCAGAGGGATTTCTGGGAGTGGAGTTTACTTAAAAGCCCTCTCGACCATGATGATTCGTCTGATGCGACAATCCGAGTATACGGCCATGGCGATGGAACTGCGTGGATTCTCCCAGGATAGAGTACAAAAAATTCAACTGGAAATTTCCATTTTAGATTTAATTTATAGTAGTTTGATGATTTCTTTTATCGTTATCGTCATATGGCTACAACAATAAAACCAAAGAGTCACAATTGTGGCTCTTTTTCTATTTGTAGAAGAAGATTGACCCTCCGAAATGTAAGCGCTATAATTAAAGCGTACAAATCTATGTACGAAAATAAATCAAACGGAGGAAGCTTGCTTCATCTGTTGGAAAAGGGGTATGACAATGAGAAACACAAAAGTTCGTGCAATCCAATATGGTTGCGGTAAGATGGCCAAGGTCCTTTTCAAGTATATGGTGGATCATGGTGTGGAAATTGTTGGTGCGATTGATAATAATCCAGAAGTTGTTGGACTCGATGTTGGTGATTTCGCCGAATTAGGGTTTAAAACAGGGGTTGTGATTTCAGATAATGCAGAAGAAGTGTTCAATAGTTGTGATGCAGATATTGCGATTGTGACCATTCTATCCTATATGCCAGAGATGTATCCGTTCTTTGAAACAGCAGCGCGTCATGGGGTGAATGTGATTACGACTTGTGAAGAAGCCATTTATCCTTGGAATACTTCTCCGTCTGAGACGAATCGTCTAGACCGTTTGGCAAAAGAAAATGGAGTCACCATTACCGGGTCAGGAATGCAAGATATTTACTGGATTAATATGCCTTGTCTTGCGATGGCTGGTGTGAATCGTATAGATAAAATTAAAGGAGTCGTGAGCTATAATGTCGAAGACTATGGATTAGCTTTAGCAGAAGCTCATGGAGCAGGATATACTAAAGAACGCTTTGATGTAGAAATTGCAACTGCTGAAAGTTTCCCTTCTTACATGTGGAATGCAGCCGAAGCCATCTGTTCGAAGATGAACTGGACGATTAAAGACATCAGTCAAAAGAGTGTTCCATATGTTTTAGATGAAGATGTGTATTCAGAAACACTCGGTCGAACCATTCCTGCTGGAGAAGTGACTGGAATGTCTGCAGTGACTACTCTCCATACGCATCAAGGAGTAAAAATTGAAGTGGAATGTATTGGTAAAGTTTACCGCGAAGACGACGGAGATATGTGTGATTGGGAAATCACTGGAGAGCCAAACTTAGTGTTCTCTGTTCAAAAACCAGACACGGTCGCACATACTTGTGCAACGATTGTAAACCGCATTCCAACAATCTTAGATGCTTCTCCTGGATTTGTAACGAGCGAAAAATTAAGAGAAGCTGCTTATCCAACGTATCCATTGCATACGTATGTAGAAAATCCATTTTTTGAGTATTAAGAAAAAATATTCTGTTGAATCATAAAAGAGTCCCTACATTAGTAGGGACTCTTTCACTTTAGAATTCAGTCTTATTTATTGAAGTTGTTTTTAATTCCTTCAACTGCACCTTCAACGCTTTCTTTAACGTTATCAATGACTTCTTTCGCTTTTCCTAAACCTTTTTCAACAGCACCTTCTGATTCAAGGCTTTTATCGCCTGTAACTTTACCCGCTAATTCTTTAGCAGCACCTGTTGCTTGTTGTAATTTATCTTCTAATGACATATGAAGACCCCCTTTACTGTTTGACTCATTATAGCATCAAAAAAAGGATTCTCCTAAGTTTCTGCTTGAGAAAGTATTCATAAGCAGATGTTTAAAAGACTAAGGAAGTGTCATGTTAAAATAATTCTAAAGAACTCAAGGAGGAATGATAATGTCAGAATATCAATTACCACGCGTTTGGAGCGCAGCCGATAGCAACCAAGGGAAGTTCTCAGGAATTAACCGTCCAACAGCAGGAGCTCGTTTTGAACAAACGTTACCTGTTGGAGAAACAGACTTACAAGTGTATTCTCTTGGGACACCCAATGGAGCTAAAGTAACGATTCTGTTAGAAGAGCTATTGGAAGCGGGGGTTGAACAAGCAGCCTACGACTTGTTTAAGATTTCAATTATGGATGGAGATCAATTCGGAAGCGACTTTGTAGCCATCAACCCGAACTCGAAGATTCCAGCACTCTTAGACCATTCAGGGGATGAACCGATTCGTGTCTTTGAGTCAGCGAATATCTTGCTTTATTTAGCAGAAAAATTCGGAAAATTCATTCCACAAGATACCGCAAAACGCACAGAAGTCTTAAACTGGCTCTTCTGGCAAACAGGAGCAGCTCCATTTTTAGGAGGCGGATTTGGACATTTCTTCAATTACGCTCCAGAAAAAATTGAGTATGCGATTAACCGTTTCACAATGGAAACCAAACGCCAATTAGATTTGCTTGATCAAGAGTTAGCCAAACGCCCATATATCGCAGGAGGCGAATACACAATTGCTGATATCGCTATCTGGTCATGGTATGGTCAACTCGTTCAAGACAGACTCTATAAAAATTCTGCAGAGTTCCTTGACGCTCAAAGTTACAAACATCTTAACGAATGGGCAGACAGAATTGCCAAACGTCCAGCAGTGAAAAAGGGCTTGGAAGTGGAGTATAAAGAAATTAAGTAATGATACTTTCAAACGATATAAAAATAAAAAACAAAGAAGGGTTAGAATGATTGAATATAAAAATATAGCCTTGCGATATGATGAGAAACTCGTTTTAAAAGACGTGAATCTCACCATTAACGACGGCGAATTTATGGTGTTAGTGGGGCCATCCGGTTCAGGGAAGACAACGATGTTAAAGATGATTAACCAATTGATTGAACCAACTGATGGAAATATTTATTTAAATGAAAAACGAATCAAGGAACATGACCAACGAAAATTACGCTTAGAGACAGGGTATGTCCTTCAACAAATCGCGTTGTTCCCGAACTTAACGGTAGCAGAAAATATCGCCCTTATCCCTGAAATGAAAGGGTGGAAGAAGGAGCAAATCACAACCAAAACGAAAGAACTGCTTGAAAAGGTAGGGCTTCCTTTTGACGATTATGCCAAACGCCTTCCAAGCGAACTCTCTGGTGGGGAACAACAACGTGTGGGGATTATACGAGCGATGATTGCTGAACCGATGACACTGCTCATGGATGAACCTTTCTCAGCACTCGATGCGATTTCTCGTAAGCAACTACAAGAACTGACAAAATTACTGCATCGTGAGTTTAAGATGACGACCATTTTCGTCACACATGATACCGATGAAGCGCTGAAACTAGCTGATCGTATTGCTGTCTTAAAAGATGGAGAAATCCAGCAAGTCGCATCACCTTCTGAAATTCTCGCAAGTCCGGCAACCGCATTTGTAGCGGAACTTTTTAAAGGAGGTGTCCGTCATGAATAATTTGATTACGACGTTTCAAGATCGTTTTAGCGACTGGACGGTAGCACTAGGGCAACATTTACAGCTTTCCTTATTAGCGCTACTGATTTCGATTCTGATTGCTGTTCCGTTGGCGGTTCTGTTAAGTTCTCGTAAGCGTGCAGCAGGCTTTGTTCTTCAAGTGGCTGGGATTTTCCAAACGATTCCGTCCCTAGCACTATTAGGGCTCTTCATTCCATTTATGGGGATTGGAACGGTTCCGGCGCTTACAACCCTTGTGATTTACGCCTTATTCCCAATCTTGCAAAATACGATTACAGGACTACAAGGAATTGATCCAAGTCTGGAAGAAGCCGCAGTAGCCTTTGGGATGACGAAATGGGAACGATTGAAGAAGTTTGAAATTCCGATTGCAATGCCTGTCATCATGTCTGGGATTCGAACATCTGCCGTCTTTATTATTGGGACAGCGACACTTGCTGCTTTAATTGGGGCTGGGGGACTCGGGTCGTTTATTCTTCTAGGAATTGACCGTAATAACGCTAGTCTCATTATCATTGGTGCAGTCTCTTCAGCTGTCTTGGCGATTGCGTTTAGTACCTTATTAAAATGGATGGAGCATGCCAAATTAAAAACAATTTTCGCAACCTTTGTGCTTCTATTTGCAGGACTAGGGGCTTCATTTGTATCAGGAATGATGCCTTCGATGGGACAACAAACCTTAATCATTGCTGGGAAATTAGGGCCTGAACCTGAGATTTTAGCGAATATGTATAAACTCTTAATTGAAGAAAACACAAAGCTGAAAGTGGAAGTAAAACCAAACTTCGGGAAGACAACATTCCTGTATGAAGCATTAAAATCAGGGGATATTGATATTTACCCAGAATTTACAGGAACTGTTACAGAAAGCTTGTTGAAACCTGCTCCAAAAATTTCTCATGATCCGCAAGAAGTCTTTGAAGCAGCAAAGGATGGAATTCTAAAACAAGATGGCTTAGCCTTTCTAAAACCGATGGCATACCAAAATACGTATGCCGTTGCTGTTACTAGAGCGGTTGCTGAAAAATATGGACTCAAGACTATCTCCGACTTGAAGAAAGTGGAAGGACAATTGAAAGCAGGTTTTACGCTTGAATTTAATGACCGAGAAGACGGAAATCGCGGACTTCAAAGTAAATATGGATTAAACCTCAATGTCGCAACGATGGAACCAAGCCTTCGTTACCAAGCGATTCAATCAGGTGACATTCAAATAACGGACGCGTATTCAACGGATGCTGAAATTACACGTTATGATTTAGTCGTATTAGAAGACGATAAACAATTATTCCCACCATATCAAGGAGCGCCTTTAATGAAGGAAGCCTTATTAAAACAACATCCTGAATTGGAAAGTGTGTTGAATGTATTGGCAGGAAAAATTACCGAAAGTCAAATGAGTCAAATGAACTATGAGGTTGGAGTAGAAGGGAAGTCCGCTGAAACGGTTGCTCGCGAGTTCCTTCAAAGTCAAGGCTATATTAAGTAGGAAACATAATCAATGTAGAACTTCACTTTAAGAACAAGGCAGATAAATCCAGTAGATACTCATTCACTGTTCAGCCTCCATTTTAGAAGAAAAGCATTAAAACAAAAAAAGAATGTAGTGAAACTACATTCTTTTTTTTGCTTTAATCAACCCTATAAAGAAATAGATTATTCCGCTACTTTTTTGAAACGCATTGTGAAGTAGGCAGTAACCTTTTGATCATTATCCAGTATTTTTTGTTGTTCGAGTGTTAGTGTTAAAATGCCATCTTCAATGGAATATTTATAGGACACTGGTTTTACGAATTTTTCGACTGAAAAGGTCGCCAGACTTAGGAAGTTTGGTGCGTACTTGAATTCCATCGTACCGGTACCCTCATTGATTGTAATCCCTGTTAAGGTCTCTTGGACTTCATTCTTTTCATCATTAAATCCATAGGTGAGGTAGCCTTTTTGATTGTTCCATTTCTCTAGACTCTGTTTCAAAACATTATATTGATTTTTAATATATTCTTCTTTCGTTCCTTTGACACTTGTTAGATTCTTGGACTTCGCGTAGTCATAGAAGTTGCCCATAGCCGCTTCGATGGAGGTAGTATATTCATATACCGCAGAATTCCCTGTAATCGTCAGTGTCGGTTTTACGTCCTTGAAGGCATCCGAATAAATGAGTCGGCGTGGAATTTCTTCCTTATCCTGAAAATCTAGGTATCCTAAGCCGCGTTCAAGTGTACTTCTGAAATCGATTTGTTCCCATTTTCCTTCAAGAGGATTAGAAGAAGCAGCTGTTGATGTAGTAGTTGTTGTAGCAGTTTGATTTCCACAGCCAGCAAGCATTAAAAGAGAGCAGCCAGCAATGAATAATGGTTTTAAATATTGTTTAAACATGGTCGCGTCTCCTTTCTATTTCTTTTCTGCACTTGGTACGCGTTTGAAGTTCAGTTCGAAATGAACTGGAAGATTATCCTTCGTCTTCATATCGGCGTAGATGGTCAAGATACCGTCTTTTACTTCATAGTTGTAAGTTACTGAATCAAATCTGTGATCTTTGTCCGCTGTCGTTAGAGGGAAGGAGTCAAGAATGATGATCCCTTCGTCAAATGTGACAGTTTTTGCTTTTTCATCGACAGTTCCTGTAGCTTCGTAGCTATACGTTCCGGTCGATGTATCCATTGATGCTTTATATTTCTTGAAGTTTTTCACGAAATCTACTTGTCCATTAATATAACGGCTGACAAATGCATCCTCTGTCATTTCTTTCTTGTCCCTTGAAATCTCGTAGAATGCTTTTGCAAATTTTTTCGAATCGTATTGATAGCTTAGCTTTGCAGTTGTGCCATCAATGGATAATTTCATCTTGAAATCTTTAAACGCTTCAATAAATTTCGCAAAAGTATAGCTTTTCATTCCACGTGGGAAAAAGGCTCTTTGCAATGATTCAAGCTCGTATACGGATTCCCATTCACCAGCTAAATTATTTGGATCTTTCTGTTCTTGTTGCGATTGTTGTGCGTTATTGGCATTTGAATCTGAAGCTTGGTTCTGTCCACATCCAGCAATCACAAAAACTACGAGAAGAGAGAGCAGACCAAGAAACAGTTTCTTAGTATGTCTAATCATCGTTAGACCTCCTTCGAAAAGATAGTTGTATTATGTTTATATCATACTTCTAATATTTTTGTTTTGCAATGCTTTTCACGAAATTTACTACCTTCCCACGTAACTTCACCGATTATTCAAAGTGAGAAGCGCAACCTCTTCTTTAAAAAAAGGGACAAATAGTTGAGATTCTCAAGGCCTTTTATGTGCAAAAAGACTTTTTCATATCTATTAAAATACGAAGGTCCTTTGGGGTATAGTCATGATAGCCGCGAAGAACAAGGAAGATGAATTAGAGCGGGTTAAAGTTTCCAACTTTTACCCGCTCTTTGAAGCTTGCTAGGGTTGAGACCTTAGGCTCAACCCGGTGTAGCAGTTATCATGACTATACTGAACCAAAGGTTCCGAAGTATTTTAATAGAGCTTAAGCTCTTATTTTTTTTGCACAAAAAACCCCTTGAGAAATTCTCAAAGGGCAGTGGAATGACTAATTGCTAGTTGTGTCAGACACTTTTTTGAATTTTGTTGTGATAAAGGTATTTACATTATTTTTGCCATCGCGTTGCTCGATTGTCAACGTTAAAATATCTCCATCAATAGAGTATTTATAAGTCGTTTCTTTATTGACAGGTCCAATGGACATGATCGCAAGCTGCACAATATTTATAGCTTCTGGGAAGACAATCGTTTGATTTGCTGTATCTAATTTACCATTTTTCAAAACAGAATGAATTGTGTTATTATCTTTATCAAATTCATAAGTCGTATTTGGGTAGTCTTTAGCAGCTCCTTGTAGAGTAGTCGATAATCTAATAAATTGATTTTTAATATATTCGTCTTTCGTTTGAGTTACTTTAGACGCATCTTTTTGTTTTAAGTAATCGTAGAACATTCCAAAACCTTCTGTTAAAGATACAGTGTAGTCGAATTCAACAGATGTACCTGTAATGTTCAACGTTGGTTTCAAATCTTTCAATGCCTCAGGATAGATCAGTTTGATAGCCGAATCATCATTGTTGAAATCTTTATAGGCTAAGCTTTGTTCAAGAGCTGGTCGGAAGTCGATAGCTTGCCATTTTCCTTCAATTGGAACTGGGTCTTTTTGAGTAGTGCTTCCTTTACGTTTGAAGTGCAGTTCATAGTGAACAGGAAGATTATCTTTTTTCGCTTTTCCGTCAATCGTTAAGTAAAGCATGTCATCTTTTAATTCGTAGTGATATGTGTTTTGCGAAGCGCGATTTTCGCCGAATGAGAAGAAGAATGAGTTCGTTACTGAAATTCCTTCATCAAATGTCATTGTTTTGGCATCTTGATCAATAGAACCTGTTGCTTCGTAACTAAATACGCCTGTATCTTTATTCATGCTAACTTTGTATTTCTTAAAGTCGCCTGCAAATCCTTCATGAGAGTCATATATGAGTTTTTTGAACTCATCTTCAGTCTTACCTCTAGCGTCTGTTGTGAAAGTGTAGAAAGCTTTAATAAAGTTATCAATGTTATAATCGTATTTAATCGTTGCTGTATTGTTTTCAATCTTCATGTCCATTTTGAAGTCTTGAACAGATTCAAATAAACGAGCAAAGTTGATTGCCTTGAGGGTATAGGCTCCGATTGATTCCGTAAAAGCATCGGGAATATCGACTAATTCCCAATCACCGTCAATCGTTTCTACTTTTGGCGCTTCTGTTTGAGCGGCATTTTGAGAGTTGCTTGGAGAACAAGAAGCCAGTACAAAGACTGAGAATAGAGCAACTAGTGTTAAAAATAATTTCTTATAATGTCTAAACATTGTTAGACCTCCTTAATAGAGTAATTCTAATATAATTAAATTATAACGATTACAATTTTTATTTGCAATGGTTTTCACGAATTTTACAAGCTTGCCCCGTAATTTCACCGATTATTCAAAATGAGAAGAGGAATAGTTTTATTTGACCGGTTCACTAAACGGTAGAGAATCTCAAGGACTTTTTAGTGTAAAATTGCTTTCAGCTTCTATAAAAATACGAAGGAGCTTCGGGGGATAGGAATGGGAGTAAGACAGAAGAAACAGTGTTTTTCTGTTTCTTCGTAGTCTTACCCCCGCAAGGACAAATAGGATTGACCAAACTACTTGATAGTGAAGGTCAATCCATTTGTCTACTGCGTCTACATTGTTTAAGTTAACAATATGAAAATTGCAAGCTTGCTAGGGTTGAGACCTAAGGCTCAACCCGGTGTAGTAGTTATCATGACTATACCGAAACGAAGATTCTAGAGTATTTTAATAGTGCACTTAATAAATCAGTTTTGAACTTTCTTAAATTTCAATTCGTAGTAAATATTATAGATTTTGCTAGAATCAGGCTTTTCAAAAGTAATTGTCAAGACATCACCGTCTAATGAGTAGTGATAAGTTGTTTCTAAATACGCTTGTGATGCTTCTGAAAAAATGACGAAATCTGCAATAGCCATTGGATTTGGGAAAGTGATGGTTTTATTTTTTGTATCCACCTTTCCGTTTGGTACCACAGTATGGACACTGTAATTTGCCTCATCAATTTCAATTTTAGAATTCAAACTGACTGATAAATCTGTTTTAAGTCGATTAAAGTAGAAGTTGATGTATTTTTCTCTTGAATCTTTATTTTCTGTCTTAGTGGTTTGATAATAATAGTTGTAATCGGCATTATAGGCGTCTGTTAGATGCACCAAAACGTCATAAGTAGCGCTATTCCCAGAAATCGTTAAGGTTGGTTTTAAATCCTTTAACGCATTCACGTAAATTAATTGGAAAGCTTTTTTATTTTTTTTATTCACACGATAGAAGAGCCCCCGTAATAAGGCTTCTCTAGTATTCATCAGTTCCCATTTTCCGTCTAAAGAAACTGTCTGTTTAGAAGTTGGTTCTGTCGTATTGTTTTCTGAACCAGAGACACGTTCGAATTTTAATTCAACATGAGCCGGTAGCTGTGTTTCTTTTTCGGTTCCGTCCATAGAGATAATTAGTAGATTATCTTTTAAATCGTATTTATATGTGACTGGATCATATGCCTCCGTAAATGTCACCGGGAAGTACATAATGAAGTTTAAAGGTTCTTCGAAGTTCAGGGTTTTATCTTTAGAATTGACGGTCCCTGGAGCGTAGAAAGTAAAGGCACCCGTTGCTGTATCAGTTGTGACTTTGTTTGTCTTGTAAGGGTCTGCTAATTCTTTAATTTTTGGAAATAGTTTTTCCTTAAAAGCTTCAAGTGATATATCTTGTTTAGAGATTTTATAATAGTCATCTGCAAAACGATTTAAGTCAGTAGAGTAGCTAACTTCCACATTTTCGCCATTAACCTTCAAGCGCATGTCTAAGTCGTCAAAAGTCGTTAATAACTTTCCAAATGTATCAACATTCAATTTGTATATAGAATAAACAGACTGCATTGAATTATGAATGTCTGTTAATTTCCATTCGCCCTCAATATCTGTTGTTATTTTCGTTTCTTCTGTTTTAGCAGCTGCCGAACTATCGGAGTTATTTGAGCCTTGAGAGCACCCTGCAATAACGAATACTGAAAAGATTGATAGCAGAGCGAACAAGTATTTCTTGCCAAGTCTACCCATTGTGAACCTCCTAAAAAGAGTCTTGTATATGCCTTTATCATACGTTTATTGCTATAAGTTTGCAACGGTTTTCACGAAAATTACAACCTTGCTTCGTCATTTCACTGATTATTTAAAATGAGAAGAGGAATAGTTTTATTTGACCGGT
>NZ_KV790850.1:38475-58050 GCF_001807725.1 Granulicatella sp. HMSC31F03
GCTCAACCCGGTGTAGCAGTTATCATGACTATACCGAACCGAAGGTTCTAGAGTATTTTAATAGAGCAGGAGATATATATTTTTTTGCACACAAAAACCCTTTGAGAAAATCTCAAAGGGCAGTGAATTATTTTTGCACTTTCTTAAATTTCATCGGATAAACCAAACGAATTCCATTTTCTTTAAAGACCTTTTCAGCGTACATCGTAAGAATATCGCCGTTGACCTCATAGTGATACGTAATTGGGACTTCTTTTGAAGAAATATAAAGTGGAAGAATACCAAATAGATTTGGAACATCCGGGAAGACAATCGTTTTTGCGTTTGTGTCTAAAACGCCACCTTCTTGTTTTCCTTTGAAGATATAAGTTTCATCATTGTAAGTACCAGATAAGTCTTCCGATTTTTTAATATTCTTTTGAGCATTTGCAGCAAGTACTCTAGCAGCTTCTGCCTTGTCCTTAGCGATATCTTTATGTGCTTCAGCAAAGAACTCGAAATATTTATTCATATCCACAGTATAGGTATAAGTCACCTTTGTTCCTTCGATGGTTAACGTAGGAGAGACATCTTCGAAAGCCTCTGTTACTTTCAATCGGGTATATGCGTCCTTGTAAGTATATAAAAATGTACGTTCTATTGTATCTCTAAAGTCGATTGCTTGCCATTCACCTTCAAGGGCGACTGGAGCAGGGGCTTCTGTTGTTGTTTCAGCAGTCGTTTGTTCTGGCTTTTGTTCAGCACATCCTGCAACGAATAGAAGAGTAAGAAGCGACATTGTCCATAGCGAAATTTTTTTCATCATTTTCATCATTCATCACTCCTTCTATTTGTTCTCTTCTGTGTAGTTGAAACGAAGACGCATCACAAGTTTCAAACCTTTATCGTTTTTGCCCTCAACAGAAAGGGTCATTTGTTTTCCCTCCACTGTATAGTTATACGTCATAGCCTCCAGTGGGTTGGAAGTAGGTCCTAAGATGATTCTGCTTAGGAATGTTGGAGTTTCTGGGAAAGTAATCGTGTGATTGTCCAGATCAATAGTTCCTGTTAGCGTATAGTCATATGCGTAGTTTGCTTCGTCGACTGTGATTTTGGTATGTTGAAGAGTCGCTACATAGGCTTTTAAATCTTCTGTTTTCTTTTGGACATATGTTTTGAAATCAGGTGTCGTAAGGTTTTGTCCTTTATATTGATCTTCGTAAATTCTGAGATAGTCAAAACGATACTTCAATTCAACCGTCTTGTCTTTAATCGTCATCGTCATATTGACATTATCTAAGTCATCCAACATAAGTGCTGCTGCGCGGGATTCCACATTAGTAGCAAGGAATACCTTTTGCAACGTCAATTGTTGTTCTGTCCATTGCCAAGTGCCTTGTTGGTCTTTTGTTAAATCTTGTGGAGTTTTAGGTGCTTGCTGTGTGGATGCCTGACAACCTGCAATGAGGAGTAAAGCGGCAAAGGCCAAGAATCCTAAAATCATCTTCTTAATCTTATAAAACATAAACGTGCCTCCTAAAGTTGGTTGTCTTCATTTTATCATTAAATGGAATAGTTATAAAGTGAAATTTTGAGCGTAATCTCATATGAATGATGGGCATCATGAAACAGCCTTTTGAAAATCTTGAAGGTACCTTTTAATTTCACTGATGTTTCAAAATGTAAAACGTAAAAATATTATTCAGATGATTCTCTTACCGTTTGAGCTTTTAAAGGTCTTTTATGTGCAAAAAATCCCTTTGAGAAAATCTCAAAGGGGTAGTAGGGTATTTAATTTGTTTTAGTATCTGAAACTTTCTTAAATTTTATTGGATAAACAAGATGAGCACCAGTTTCTTCGTACGTTTTCTCAGCATAAATTGTAAGAACGTCACCATTTAATTCATAGTGATAAGTAATTGGTACTTCTCTAGAATTAATATAAAGAGGCAGAACTCCCAAAATGTTTGGAATTTCAGGGAATACAATCGTTTTTGCATTCTCGTTTAAAACCCCATCTTTTAACGTCGCGGTTAACACTTTTGTATTATTATCAACGGTTCCAGTTTGATGTTTAAAAGATTTAAATTTCTCTTCTATAGTGCCTAGAAGAACGGCAGTAGCTTCTTCTTTTGTAGGATAATCTTCTTTATACCGTTCAGCATAAAAATCAATATATTTATTCATATCAGCACTATAAGAATAAGTTACATCTGTTCCTTTAATTGTTAGAGTCGGAACGATCTCTTGAAAGGCTTCTGTAACCTTTAATCGACTATTACCATCATCAAAGTAAATTAAGAAAGTACGTTCCACAGTATCTCTAAAATCTACAGCTTTCCAGTCTCCTTCGAGTGATACTGGGGTAGGTGTTACTGTGGTAGTTTCTCCAACTGTTGTAGTTTCTGCAACTGTTGTAGTTTCTGCAGTTGTTTGTTGTTGCTGCTGTTGTTGTCCACATCCTGATACAAATAGAAGAACAAGAAGGGAAAACATCCATAGGGAACTTTTTTTCATATTGTTCATGATTTATCACTCCTTCTAGTTATTGTCTCCTACATAGTTGAAACGAAGACGCATTACTTTAAAACGGCCGAGTTCGTCTTTGCCTTCAGCATAAAGTGTTATTTGGTTACCTTCAACGGTGTAAGTATAAGTAATTGGTACGAGTAGGTTAAACGTTGTTCCCATAACAATTGTATCTAAAAATGCAGGTGTTTCAGGGAACGTAATCGTATGTTTCTTCGTGTCGATTTCTCCGGTTAGAGAATAATCAAAGGCATGATTAGGTTCGTCTAAAGTAATCTTTGTATGTTTCATATTTGGAATATACTTCTTAAATTCGTCAATTCTATTTTTTAAATACGATTCAAAATCCCCTTTTTTCAATCCTGTTGCATATGCAAAATCCTTATACAGTTCTTTGTAATCAAAACGGTACTTCAATTCAACTGTATTGTCTTTAATGGACATCGTCATCTTAACATTATCAAAGTCATCAAGCATTAGTACAAGGGCAAGCTTTTTGATATCAGTAGCTAGGAATACTTTCTGAATCGTCATTTGTTGATCGGTCCATTCCCAAGTTCCTTGTTGATCTTGTGTAAGATCTTGTGGAGCTTTTGTTGTTTGAGAAGTTTCATTTGTTTGAGAAACTTCATTTGTTTGGGAAGACTGCGATGGAGAAGGCTGACAACCAGCAATCACGAGTAATGTAGAGAATGACAAGAATCCGACAAGTATCTTCTTTGTTTTAGTCAACATAAAGTTACCTCCTAAAGTTGGTTACCTTTATTCTAACATTAAATGGAATCGTTATAAAGTGAAGTTTTGAGCGAAGAATGAAGAAGAAGGGAAAGTATAAATAAAAATAAGGTTGGCAAGGATTGCCAACCTTATGTAGATTTTACTCAACTTTATAAAAGAATTCTCTTGGATCACCACTTGAACCTTGTCCTGCCCAAATACGATTGACAGTTTGGTCTGATGGATCTTCTTTTGGAACCATTGTAAATTTATTTCCAGCAGGTAGGAAGATGATTGAATAGCCACTAGTATTCGTGTTAACAGCAACGGTTAAATATCCTCGGTCCATCTTTGGTTTCCCCAATTTTTCAGTGGTACTCACAAGACCGTTTTTATCGAAGGTTAAGGTTTGACCTTTTCCGTTTTTCCATATTCCAGCAATACTTGAAAAATCACCGTTTTGAATGGCGTCAAGATCCATAGAAGTAGATGTTGATTTGGAAGAAGCAGTGTTTTTCGTTAAAGCATTCCATGTTAAGTTTTGTAAATTGAATTCTTTTGGGTATTTCTTCACATCTTCTAGATTATTTGTTTTAGAGACTTCTTCAAGCTCTTTCCCTTCTTTATTTAATTTAAATAAAATAAATTCTTGATTAATCGGAGTGCTCAATAATAGTGAGCGGTCTTCTCGAAGGGTGAGAGTTGTGCGTTCATTTCCAATACCTTCCATTTGATTTGAAGGATTGGTTAATTTTGCAAGCGACCCTCCAGTATTCGAATAAATATCTAGTAAAGTGTATCCATTGCGGCTGTCTTTTAGTGCGATCAGAAGTTCATCCGTTCCGTCTTGATTCAAATCGTAAAAGGCATATGAAATTCCTTTAAACTTTGGTTCAACGTCGCCTTTAGGAACGGCTTGAAGAGCGGAACGATTGATTGTCGTTCCATCTGGTTCTCCTCCTGCTAGGACTTTTGCGTAAGCTTGAAGAACTTCATCGAAAGAGTGCAACGTTAAGCTGGATTCCTTGGAAGCAGTGGTTGTCTGAGAAGCTGTCGTTGTTTCTAGGGTAGTCGTTTCTGAAGTTGTTGTTTCTTTACTAGTATCTGTAGTCGTTTGGCATGCGCCTAAAACGAAAGAACAAGATAATAGAGTGAAAATGAGTTTTCTATTTTTCATAATCGTTCTCCTTAATGAAAGAATAAATCTGTTTTCATTATACAGAAGAAGAGAGTACATGTCTAAAGAAATTTAGGAAGAAGATAGGCAAATGAAGCAAAACACACAAAAAGCTCCTTGGAAAAATCCAAAGGAGCTTTCATTTTTATGGAACAAACGATTGAGTTTAGCGTCCAAACCAAACGCTCATATCCACTAGACCTAAGCCTTTTACATACTCTGTAGAAGTGTATTGCCATCCCCAGCTTGGTTGGCTGTATGGAAGTTGGTATCTAAGTTGTGGAGTATAAGCCGCCACCCAGTCGACATATTTTAAGATATCCGGATGATTCAAGCGATTTTGTAAGAGATATTGATAACTGTAAATACGTACGTTCGTATAGCCAGCTTTTGACATCGTTTCTTGATAAGCTTTCCAGATTTTCACCCATGTAGCGGTATCTGTTGGGGCTACTTTAGAACCATTTTCATAACGCCAATCTTCAATATCGTAATAGATTGGGTAGGTTGGTTTGATATTGTATCTTTTGATGAGTTCTAATGTGAGATTAGCATCTTTGACGCCATCTTCATCGTTAGAAGCGTAAGTGTAAAGGTAAATGCCGTATGGAACGCCTAGGCGGTTTAGTTCACGAATATTATTGGCGAGATGTTTATCTTCAGCACCTGTATATCCAATGCGAACGATCACCGCATCGATACCATTTTCACGGATGATGCTTTCCCAGTTGGAGATGTGACCTTGGTGTTCGCTCACGTCCATGACTTTCTTTGTATGCTCGTCCCCAAGACGTTGAGAGGCACCATTATAGAAATAACGTTTGCCATTCTTTTCGACCCAGCCGATGTCGGCCGCTTTTTTACTGAGGACATTCCCGTTATCGTCAAAGACATATTCATAATGATCGATGATATGTTTTCCTGTTGCCATTTTACCATTATCGAAGACGTAGTACTTGCCATCAATCCATTGTTGACGGGCTACTTTCCCATTAGAGAGGAAGTAGTACCAGTACTGGCCAACTTTCACCCATTTATTTTTTGCGTAGCGACCATCGGATTCAAGATAGTAGGAAGAACCGTATTTTTGATCGTAAATCATTTGGTTTTTCGCAATTTTTCCATCTGCTTTGAGATAGTAATCGCCAACCCATTCTCTTTGAGCCATTTGGCCGTCATTTTTGAAGAAGTACCATTCTTGATTTAACTCAAGCCATTTATTACGGACATATAGGCCGCCTTCTTGAATGTAGAACCAATTATTATAGCCTTTATCGAAAATCCATTCTTTATCAGCCATCGTACCGTCGTCTTTAACGTAGTAAGAACCGACCCATTTATTCTTGTCCATTTCTCCCGCTTTTTGGAAGTGATACCATTTCCCGTTTAGTTGCATCCACTTATCTGCGGCGTATTTCCCGTTTTCTTCAAGATAGTAGGTCGCTTTATAGTTGGAGTCATAAATGAACTCGGACTTAGCCATATAACCGCCTGACTTCAAGTAGAAGGCACCTTTCCATTCATTTCGGGCATAAGTACCACCAGGTTTGATATAGAACCAGCTATTGTAGGTTGTATCAAATACCCATTCATCATCGGCCAATTCACCGCTATCTTTATGATAGTAGTTCCAGTTAAATTCATTGGCGTACATGGTGCCATCTTGATGGAACATATACCATTTTCCATTGATTTGTTTCCAAGCGTTTTGAACGGCTTTTCCGTCTTCTTGGGCGTAGTACCACTTTTCATTGAACGTCACCCAACGATTGGTAACGAGTGCGCCATTATCGCCCATCAGGTAGCCATTTACAAGAGTATTCTTCTGCATTCTACCTGCACGGTCGAAGTAGTACCATTTGCCGTCGAATTGTTTCCAAGCATCTTTGAGGTATTTTCCAGATTCAGTAACGTAGTAGCGTTCTCCTTGAATCGTCATCCATTGATTCGTACCCATGACCCCTTCGTGATCAAAGGCATACCCATCAAAGGTTGTATTTTTAAGCATTTTTCCTTCTTCATCGAAGTAATACCATTTTTGGTCAATCTGCTTCCATTGACGAGTGATAGGCACCTTATTGATATGGTAATAAGTGACTCCATCTCTTGTTACAAAGCCCGTATAAGTGGACTTTTCAACTTCTTTCGTTTGCGATTCTTCATTAGATACTTCACGTTTTCTACGAGTACGAACTTGTTCAGTTGTCGTGGTGGTTGTTGTCTCTTCTTGAGTAGTAGGGGCGACAGTAGTTACTTCGCTTGTCGTCACTTCTGATGGTTTCTCGTCTACGGTTGTTTGTGCGAAGACTGCTTGCGTTGATAGCATCATCATTGCACTAGTAATAAACGTCAGTCTTGTATATTTTTTCATTTTTTCCTCCCTTTTTTCATGTGATACCATTTCAATATAACAAATGAGAGTGGAAGGTTCAAATAAACCTAAGCGCTTCCTTGCAATCTTAATAATTAGTCTTTTTTTGATTGAAAAAAGGGAAAGAGAGAACAAAAAAGCCTCACCCCATGGATGAGACTTTTGATGAAATTGATGCATTATTTAGTAGTTTTGTAGAAGTTTTGAATGCCACTCACAATTCCCGCAACAAGCTTATCTTGATAAGCACTATCACTGATTTTCTTGCTTTCAGGGCCATCCATATAGCCAAGTTCTAATAACACAGCGGGTTTTGCAGTTTCACGAAGCACGGCAAAACTTGCACCACGAATGCCACGGTCTTTAGCCCCTGATTTTTCAATAATCGAAGCGTGTAGATTCTCAGCTAGACGTTTACTTTCACTCATACGAAGGGGATTGTCATGAGCTTCCTTATTAATACGAGGTGGAAGATCTTCATCGGCTTCATAAATATAAGTTTCAACACCACTGCGACTTTGTCCACGAACACCAGAAGCGTTGAAGTGGATACTAATGAAGAAGTCCGCATCGGTTTTATTCGCCATTTGAGAACGTTCTGTTACGAAGTCGACAAATTCATCTTTATCCCTAGAAGTAAGAACCGTATACCCAAGTCTTTCTAATTCGCTACGTAGTTTACGATAAATTTGCATATTCAAATCTTTTTCGCGAAGCCCATTATAGACTGCGCCAGGATCTTTCCCGCCGTGCCCTGGGTCAAGGAAGATAACATTTTTGTATTGTCCGTAATTCACGGCTTCAGGAACTTCAGCGACCCAAAGACCATCAGATTGGAAAACATGCTTTTTACCATCGATAGTGAAGAGGTTACGCACATAAGAACCGCCTTCTTGTAAGTAGAACCATCCACCATAAGAGCCGTCGTAAATCCATTCTTTCTCGGCCATTGAACCGTCTTCTTTTACATAGTAAGCGCCAACCCATTTATTTTTGTCCATTTCACCAGCTTTTTGGAAATGATACCATTTGTTCTGAATTAAAAGCCATTGACTACGCGCATAAGAGCCGTCTTCTTTTAAATAGTACGTCGCTTTGTAATTTGGATCGTAAATGAATTCGCTCTTAGCCATATAGCCGCCAGACTTCAAGTAGTAGTCGCCTTTCCATTGACGGCTTGCGTAAACACCACCTGGCTTAATGTAGAACCAGCTATTGTAGTTTCTGTCGAAAACCCATTCGTTATCGGCCATCGCACCGCTATCTTTTAAGAAATAGCTGCCACTCCATTCGTGAGAGTACATCACACCATTATCGTGGAATGCGTACCAAACGCCATCAATTTTCTTCCAATCTCCACGGAAAACTTTTCCCCCTGAAAGAGCGTAGTACCATTTTCCACCTTGGTAGCTCCAGCCTGGTGAGACGAGCATTCCTTCATTATCTACCAAATACCCGTCTGGTGTGAGGCCGTTTCTGACCATTTTTCCATCCTCGCCAAAGTAGAAGTAACGATTTTCTGCCCATTTCCAAGTGGAAGTAACTGGTTTATCCTTCTCATGATAGTAAATGTTGCCATCAGCTCTCAAAATACCCGTATAAGGTGGACGTTCCCCTGGCTTGTAATAATAGATATCATTTTTAGCATCGGTTGGAAGGGAGACGGGAGCCTCCGTAGTCTTCTCCGTCGTCGTTTCTTCTTGCTGAGTTGTTGGAAGCTGCGTTGTTTCTTCACTCGTTGTTGGAAGAGTCGTCGTTGTATCTGTGACGGTTTCTGCTAACACGAACTGAGGAAGAAAGAGAGAAAGAGCAGCGGTTAAAAAAGTGAGTTTTGTTGCTTTTTTCATAGGTTCCTCCTGAATCTTTTTTTACGTCATCAGTGTATCAAAAAGGGGGAAGGGGTTCAATGTTTTAACACTTTGTTCATACAAAGTTCAAAAGTAGATTTAGTTGAAAGAATAAACAAAAAACCAACTACCGGAGTAGTTGGTTTGAAACTGGATGATTATTCTCTCATTGAGCCATCTGCAGTAACATAGTAAGAGTCAATCCATTTGTTTGTATCTAATTCTCCACCACGACGGAAGTGATACCATTTGCCATTGATTTTTTCCCACTTATCAGTGATGTAGAAGCCATTGCCATCAAAGTAGTACCAGCTAGAATAGTTCTTGTCGTATACCCATTCGTTTACAGCCATTGACCCGCTACCTTTGACGTAGTAAGAACCGACCCATTGATTTGTATCTAGTTCTCCGCCACGACGGAAATGATACCACAAGCCATTAACTTTTTCCCATTTATCACTAACGTAATGACCATTTTCTGCTAAATAGTACCAGCTAGAGTAGTTCTTGTCGTAAATCCATTCGTTCTTAGCCATTTCTCCATTCTCTTTAAGATAGTAGGCCCCTTGCCAAGTGTTACGAACCATTTTTCCGTTATGATCGGCGTAATACCATTTGCCATCCTTTTCAACCCAGGCATTTTTACGGATGATGCCGTTATCCCCAACAAGGTATCCATAGGCTTGAGGATTTGGTTCTAAATGTCCTTTAGCATTAAAGTACAGGAATTCCCCTTCATTAACGGTTTCCACTAATGAGTTATAAACAATTCTTCCATTTTCGTCTGCGTAAAAAGTATTTTCTCCAATTTTAACAGTCTCTTTTTGTGCCATTTCTCCTGTATCTTGGAGAAGGTAACCGTCAACGATTGCACTTTTTTGCATGATGCCTTCTTCGTTGAAATAGTACCATTTTTCGTTAATTTTTCTCCATTGAGAAGTAATTGGAACATTATTCACGTGATAATACGTCACGCCATCTCTAGAAGTAAAACCAGTAAAAGGCTCTTCTTTTGGTTGATATTCTTCCACGACTTCATTCTCGTGGTTGTCTGCGTCGTTTTCTACAGGAGCTACCGTTGTGGCTTCTGTCGTTTCAGCAGGTGCATTTTCTGCGTAGACCGCTTGAGCAGATAAAAGAAACATTGCTGCAGTCATAAAAGTAAGTTTTGTAATTTTATTCATATTTTCCTCCCTGTTTTTCAAAAATGAACGTTCTTACTATACCAAAAATTCTTTTGAAGTTCAAACTATATTAACAAAATTCACGAAAAATTTACTTTTTCCTTCAGCAATAATCGTTCTTTTTTATGCTATAATCGGATTTATGAAAAATAGAGACATTACAAAACAACCAAAACAAAAAATTCTAAAAGGAACCTTAATGACGCTCTTTGCGGGGATTGCCTGGGGGATGAGTGGAGCGAGTGGTCAGTACTTGATGGCGCACGGGATGGGTGTACTTGCCTTGACGGATTTACGACTGATTATCTCTGGGACGCTACTGCTTCTTATGAGTTATCTCTTCAACCGAGAGCAGCTAAGCGCGTTTTTTAAGGAGAAGAGCAATTACGT
Organism: Granulicatella sp. HMSC31F03; assembly: GCF_001807725.1. Taxonomy (NCBI): domain Bacteria; kingdom Bacillati; phylum Bacillota; class Bacilli; order Lactobacillales; family Carnobacteriaceae; genus Granulicatella; species Granulicatella sp. HMSC31F03. The sequence continues at coordinate 48,670 of NZ_KV790850.1, forward strand.
CAAAATTGTTATTTTTGCCTTTGTAGGATTATTCTTAAATCAATTTTCGTATTTACAAGCAATCGCCTTGAGTAATGCTGGAACGGCAACGGTCTTGCAATATCTCTGTCCGGTCATTATTCTCGTGTACATCTGCTTGAAAAATCGTACGGCGCCGACTGCGTCTGAAGTGACCTCAATTGTTCTTGCGATGGCGGGAACCTTCTTAATTGCGACACATGGTCAGTGGAATCAACTTAGCGTCACACCACTAGGGCTATTCTGGGGTATCTTCAGTGCGTTCACCTATGCCATCTATATTATGCTTCCGATTAAACTCATCCAAACGTATGGAAGTCTAACGGTGATTGGCGTAGGAATGGTGATTGCAGGAGTCATTCTTTTCCCAATGAGTGGACTCACGACCCTTCAACTAGAATATAGTGTTGATATTCTGGCTGCATTAACGGGAATTATCCTTATCGGAACGGTCATTTCTTATACGATGTTCCTAAAAGGGACGAGTTACATCGGTCCGGTGAAAAGTAGTTTGATTGCTGCGGTTGAACCCATTTCTGCCGTCTTCTTTGCCTTTCTCATTATGAACGAGCATTTTTATGCCATTGATTTTGTAGGAATGGCGATGATACTCGGAGCAGTGGTCTTGATTTCAGTACGTGACCTTCTCAAAGAACGCCGGAAAGTGGAACAAGGCATTATTGAATAAGAAAAATCAAACCGCAATTGGAGCGAATCCAGTTGCGGTTTTTGAATAAAAATTTTTTCTAATCATGATGATTTCGAAGTTATTTCTGGTATAATAATTGAAACTAGGAAAGGAAGTGAGCGAATGAATACGGCAGTGTTAAATTATTATTTCGAGAAATCGGGATTATCGAAAGAATTTATGGAACAAAAAGTCAGTAAACGATTCGGTCAGTTTTTAACGGGAGAGAGAACACCTTCCTTTAACCAATTATCAGAGATGGCGAAACATTTTCGGATTCCTTTAGGAGTGTTACTTAGTGATGAAGTCATCCCTGAGAAGAAAATTGAGATTCCTTTTAGAACGGTAAACTCAGAATTTATTGGAGAACCTTCTAGGGAATTAAGAGACACGATTGAAGAGATGAAGTCAAAGCAAGCATTTCTAAAAGAAGAACGTTTACCGGAACTTGATTTCATTGGAAGATTTTCGATGGATGATAATGCGATGGTTGTAGCCCAAGCTGTGATGGAGATATTGGACTTAAGCAAAAACTATTTCGAAAAAGTCAAAAAAGAAGAAGTGTTTAAGTTCTTGCGTGGAAGAATCAGTCGTGTAGGTGTCTTTGTTTTTACGAATGGGAAATTTCAAGACAATACCCATAGATTACTAGACCCAAAAGAGTTCCGTGGCTTCGTATTGTCGGATAAGGAAGCGCCAATTATTTTTATTAATCAAGCAGATACAAAAAATGCGCAGATCTTTACGCTAGTCCATGAATTTGTACATCTACTGTTAGGAGAAGAGGAAATCCTTGGTCAAACGCCCCTTGAATCGGAGTATGATGAAGTAGAGGCCTTTGTCAATAAGGTAACAGCAGAAGTACTTGTGCCTGCCGACCTATTGAAGATGAGATATGACGAACATCCTTCAATTGACGCATTAGCATTATTTTTTAAAGTCAGTCGCTTTGTGATTGCAAGACGATTGTTGGACTTAGGATTTTTATCCAAATCAGACTATCAAATGCACGTGCGTGAATGGGAAAATGAGTGGAAGAATCAAACGAAACCAAAGAGTAAAGGTGGAGATTATAAATACAATACGCGTTATCGCATCGATAGAAATTTCTTCCAGTATATTGAGAATGCGATTCAATCCGATCGCATTACGTATACAGAAGCTTTTCGTTTATTAGGAGTAGGATATAAAGGTTATCAAATATTAAGGGAGAGATAATAGGGTATGTATCTACTAGACACGAATATTTATATTGCATTTTATGAACGGTATTATCCGCAACGGAACTTTCCAACATTTTGGGAGAAATTAGTTCAAACTTTTCAGCAGGAAGTCGTTGTTCCAAGAGTTGTGATGGAGGAGACTAAAAATAGTGCTTGGTTAAACACTTATATGACAGAGACATGTGGTTTGAATCCAATTGATCATCGAAAATACTGGATCCAGTGGGCTGAAGTTTTGAATAACGTACGCAATAATCCAGTTTATACAAGTGAAGCATTAGATTCACAAAATGGATGGTCTAAAGAAACGGTAGCAGATGCATGGTTACTGGCCATTGCTAAAGAAGAAAAATATATTCTGGTAACTGAAGAAACAAAGAACGTGAATCTATATAAGGGTGGACCGGTAAGAAGTGCAAAAATTCCTGATGTCGCAAAGGATATTGGTGTAGAGTGTATTGACCGCTTGGAATTCTTCAAGCGAATTGAGTTAAGTATTTAATAGTGAGATTCAAAGACTTGTCGATTTCGACAGGTCTTTTTTTTGTTTAGAAAATAGGATAAAAAACTTTAAAACTGAGACCGTTCTCATGAAACTTTCATCTTTTTCAAATAAATCGTTTGTGCTATACTATGTACCATCAATTAACAGATGGAGGTCCTTAATTTGTCTTATTCACTCGAAATTTTACCAAGTTTATTACACGGAGCAGTGACGACATTAGAAGTGTTCGCACTCGTGCTTATCTTCTCGATTCCGCTGGGCATTCTCATTGCTTTTGCGATGCAACTCAAATGGAAGCCACTCAACTGGCTCATCCACATCTACATCTGGGTGATGCGTGGGACTCCTCTGTTACTCCAACTCATCTTTATTTATTACGTCTTGCCAAGTGTCGGCATTCGTCTAGACCGACTCCCGGCAGCGCTCATTGCTTTCACGCTCAACTATGCGGCGTACTTTGCAGAGATTTTCCGCGGGGGGATCGATACAATTCCAAAAGGGCAGTATGAGGCGGCGAAAGTGCTGAAATTCACGCCAGGAGCGACGATTCGCTATATTGTTCTTCCTCAGGTGACGAAGATTGTCTTGCCAAGTGTCTTTAATGAAATCATGAGCCTTGTCAAAGATACATCCCTTGTATACGCGCTTGGAATCTCAGACCTGATTCTGGCGAGCCGTACCGCAGCTAACCGTGATGCCAGCCTCGTTCCGATGTTTTTAGCAGGGGCGATTTACCTTATTATTATCGGGGTTGTGACGCTTGTGGCCAAACGAATTGAAAAGAAATTTAGTTATTATAAATAGGAGGACAAGCAAATGTTAGAATTACGTAATATAAGTAAACGATTCGGCGATAAACAAATCTTGTCCGATTTCAACTTAACCATTCACGAAGGGAAAATCTTGGCCATCGTCGGACCTTCAGGAGGCGGGAAAACAACTTTGCTACGAATGTTAGCAGGACTGGAAACCATCGACTCTGGGGAAGTGTTCTATAACGGAGAACCGATCGCGCTTGATGAACTTACAAAGCGCCAACTACTAGGATTCGTGTTCCAAGACTTCCAATTATTCCCACATTTATCGGTATTAGAAAACTTAACGATTTCACCGGTGAAGATGAACGGGGTGCCTCAAGAAGAAGCGAACACGAAGGCACGCGCACTCTTAGAACGCCTGGGACTTGCTGGACACGAAGACGCATTCCCATATTCACTCTCAGGCGGACAAAAACAACGGGTCGCCTTGGCACGTGCGATGATGATTGATCCTGAAATCATCGGCTACGACGAACCAACGTCAGCGCTCGACCCAGCCCTTCGCCTAGAAGTAGAGAAGTTAATCCTCCAAAACAAAGAACTCGGAATGACGCAAATTGTTGTAACCCACGATTTAACCTTTGCCGAAAACATCGCGGACGAACTCTTGACGTTCGAACCGAAATAGGAGGCCGCTATGAAGAAACGAAAAGGAATCCTAGGGCTTTTGGCGCTTGTTGGGGTGGCGGTAATGAGCCTGGCGGGTTGTACGCAACAGGCAAGTAACCCAAAAGTCGATAACTGGGATAAATACCAACAACAAAAAAGCATCACGGTCGGCTTCGATAATACCTTTGTGCCGATGGGATTTGAGGAGAAGAATGGCGATTATGCCGGCTTTGATATCGAACTCGCGCAGTATGTGTCGAAGAAACTCGGCGTTACCATTCACTTCCAACCGATTGACTGGGACATGAAGGAGACGGAACTACAAAACGGGACGATAGACGCGATTTGGAATGGGTATTCTGCGACAGACGAACGCCGCGAGAAGGTCGCCTTCACGATTCCCTATATGCAAAATACACAAATCCTAGTCGTGAAGAAAAAAAGTGACATTCACTCGACCAGTGACATGACAGGTAAAGTCCTTGGCGCACAAAACGGGTCATCTGGGATGTTAGATTTTGAAGAACATCCAGAAGTGTTGAAGAACCGTGTCAAAGGCGGAGACGCCGACCAATACCAAAGCGTAAATGAGGCTATTATCGACTTGAAGAATGACCGTATCGACGCCTTACTCATCGACCGCGTATATGCGGACTACTACCTCACAACAGAAGGCATCGCCGACGAGTACGATACCATTCCTTCAGGATTCGAGAGTGAGTCCTTTGCGGTAGGGGTACGACCTGCCGATAAGAAGCTACTCGAAGCGCTGAATGAAGCCTTCAAGGAACTATATCAAGAAGGCATCTTCCAACAAATCAGCCAGAAGTGGTTTGGTGAGGATGTCGCAACACCTGAAGTAAAAGGGCAAGAATAATTGAATAACAAAAACGATTGCTGGACAGAAGGGGCACCTTCTGGAAGGCGATTTTTTGTGTGCTGTAAAATCTAAGGGAATTAGGATAAAAACTCAAAATGGTAGAAAATAAGATTGATAAAGCGCTCACAAAAAGGTACACTGAAGGTGTAGAAAAGTTCAAAGAAGGGAGAGAAAACCATGAAAAAATTAGAAGGGAAAGTAGCACTCATCACTGGAGCAGCCGTTGGACTCGGAAAGGGAATCGCAACGGTCTATGCCAAATACGGCGCGGAGATGTGCCTTGTCGACTTATTACCAGAAGTCGAAGAAACGGCAAAAGAATTAAGAGAAACTTACGGCGCAGAAATCGTCACTTATGTCGGAGACGTTTCCAACAAAGACCATATGAAAGAAGCAGCCAAGAAGGCAAAAGACGCCTTCGGGGAAGTGAACGTGGTTTGTTGCAACGCTGGGGTTTGTCGCTTAGCTCCATTTGAAGAAATGAGCGATGACATGCGCGACTTCCATATCGATGTGAATATCAAAGGCGTATGGAATACGTGTCAAGCTGTCATCCCTTATATGCTCGAACAAGGTGGCGGTAGCATCGTCATTGCTTCATCCGTCACAGGGGATATCGTAGCCGATGCCGGTGAAGCAGCTTATGCCATGACAAAAGCAGCGCTCGTGGGCTTGACAAAATGCTTGGCCGTCGAATACGCAGACCGCCATATCCGCGTGAACTGCTCACAACTCGGATATGCACGGACACCAATGGTTGAAAAGATGGCCATTGAATCCAACCCAGACAACCCAGAAAGTGCCATCCAAGACATAGCAGTCGGAGTGCCAATGAAACGCTTAGCCGACCCACTCGAAGTCGGCGAACTCTTCGCCTTCCTTGGAAGCGACGAAGCCAGCTACCTCACAGGAAGCCAAATCGTCATCGACGGCGGCAGCACCTTACCCGAAACCATGAGTATGGGGACGAATTAGGGGAGAGTATCAAGAAGTCTATAGAAAATAGGAATTCTTGTTGTAGTAGAAAAATTGTTATAAAAGTAACAAAAAGTATTTTACATTAATAGAAAAAATAATCAATTATAATTATAGTTGAGAATAGAATTTAAGTTTATTTGTTTAGGATTTATTCCTTAAATTGTATTGACTTTCACATGTAGTAGCGTTAAAATTTAATTGAATATTGATGAGGAAGTTATCATTAATGAGCTTAACTCGTTTCTTGAAATATAACGGAAGTATATTTTTTGAGACGAGTTTTTTTGTATTTAAGGGGGAGTTTGATGAAAATTAAGAAGGTGTTAAATAATAATGCAGCGGTTATAGATGACTTTGGAAATGAAGTTATAGTAATCGGAAAGGGTATTTGTTTTAAGCGTAAAGTGGGCGAATTAATAAATAGTAATCTAGTTGAAAAAAGGTTTTGTTTATCCTCTGATGAAATGAATTTAAATTTACAAAAGCTTATTATCTCATTACCTCTATCAGAAATTAATATTGTTGATCATATTGTAAAAAATATACGAATGTCGTTAACGAAAAAAATTAGCGATAGTATTTATGTATCTTTAGCAGATCATATTCATTATTGCTTAAAAAATTATAATGAAGGGATTGTGATTAGGAATGAACTAATTAATGAAATTTCAAAATTTTACTCAGATGAGTTTATTTTAGGACAAGAAGCGGTTCAGTTTATTTTTGAAGAAACGGGGGTTGAATTACCAATAGATGAGGCTGCCTTTATAGCGATGCATATAATTAATGCCGAAATTGCTGATGGTGGAGGAACATCAAATGTACGAAAAATTACTATTATCATTGATGAAATACTTCAAATAATAGCAAACTATTTTAATTTAAAATTTGATGAAAAATCTTTAGCGTATTTCCGTTTGATACGTCACTTAAAGTACTTTTCAAGAAGTGTAGTGTTAAAAAACGAATTTACGAATGATCCACAAAGTGAAATTCTTAAGGAAATGCTTAAATCAAGTTATTATGAAGCGTATATGTGTGCGATAAATATTCAGGAGTTTATTCGTGTGAAATATAAAGTCGAAGTTGGAAATGAAGCCTTAACGTATTTGATCATTCATATTCAGAGATTATTAGGAGAGAAGGATGATTATAATGAATGATAATCAAAAAGTCGCAAAATTTATTGTAGAAAAAATTGGTGGGAAAGAAAATGTGGAATCAGCAACACATTGTATGACACGATTACGGTTAAAGCTGAAAGATAATTCTAAAGCTGATCGTAAAGCTTTAGATAATAATCCACAAATTATATCTACTCAAGAAGCTGAAGGGAAACTACAAATTATAATCGGGACTAATGTAGGTGATGTGTATGAAGAATTCATAAAAGAAATCCACGAAGTGTTTGAAGAAGATAAAGGTTCTATAACTGAAGAGAATCTCTTAAATCGCTTTGCAGCATTAATCACTAAAATCGTTGTTCCTAGTTTAGGAGTTCTATGTGCCTGTGGGATAATTGCAGGAATTAACTCGATTTTACTTTCAACGGGTATTATTACTCAAGGAGACGGAGCAAATATACTTTTATCCAATCTTGGGAATACTTGTTTAACATTCTTTCCAGTTATCCTAGGATACACTAGTGCAAAAGCATTTGGATTAGATCCTTTTGTAGGAATGATTATCGGAGCTTTTCTTATCTTTCCAAATATGACGCAGACAATTAATTCAGGAGACCCAATGTTTATACTGTTTCCAGAAACGGTTATTGCCATGCCAGTTTTTAAAACATTTCTTGGCATACCAATAATTTTCCCTGCAACTGGTTATACTTCGACAGTTATCCCTATCATGTTAGTTAACTTTTTAGCCTCTAAGATTGAAAAGAAATTAAAAGTTTTTTTGCCACCAGTAACAAGACAATTCTTAGTTCCATTCTTTACCATCTTGATAGCTGGAATTTTAGGAGTCTTAGTAGTAGGTCCAATTTCAATGATACTTCAAAACTTATTACAAGCTGGATTTAATTCACTAATTGTCACTTCAAAAATACTAGCATTTGCTGTGATTACGCTAGTATATCAGCCACTTGTTATTTTTGGCTTACATTGGCCATTGATTACGTTAGGTATTATGGAATATGGGAATATAGGAAGTACACTAATTGTTGCTTCGATTTTTCCAGCAAGTTTTGCACACATGGCTGCATGTCTTGCAGTCTTTTTAAGAAGTAAAGATATCAAAATAAAAAATGTTGCCCTACCAGCATTTCTCAGCGCTTGTTTCTGTATTATTGAACCATCAATTTATGGGGTAACTCTTCCAGTAAAGAAACGTTTTGGATTTTGTATGGCTGGTGGACTTGCAGGAGGATTGATTTTGGCGCTCTCAAACTCGCCAATGTATGCAATCAGTATGGGAGTGACAGGATTTATGTCGTTTGTGAATCCTAATGAAGCAGGAATTAGTGGCCTTATGTGGGCTATTGTAGCTTGTTTAGTTGCTTTTGCTGTGACATTTTCACTAACATATTTTTCAGTTGAAAAAGTGAAAGAAGGTTAAGAACTTGAAGGTAGATAAAAATAAAATTTTAGGATTATTAGTTGGCTGTGCTTACGGGGACGCAATGGGAATGCCCTCGGAAATGATGACTCGGTCTTTACTAAGAAGAACATTTCCTAAAGGAATTCATGATTTTTTACCTTCTTCAGATAATGATTTTTTTGGTCGAAATTTTCGTGCTGGTGAGGTAACGGATGATACAGTTAATACTTTATTAGTTTGTGATACTATAATTGAAAATGGAAGTTTTGATGTTGAAGAGTACTTGAAAATGTTAATAAGATGGACTGATGAGAATCCAGATAAAAGTAAAATGCAAATAGGCCCCTCAACATCAAAAGCCATAGAACTGCTTAAAAAAGGGAAAAGTTATCATGAATCAGGAAAATTTGGGACGACAAATGGGGCAGCTATGAAGGTGACACCTATTGGAATAATAGAGGATTATAATGATATTAGTAGTCTGGTTAAAACCGTAGAACAGCTTTGTTTACCAACTCATCACACGAGCATTGCAATTCAAGGTGCATCAGTAATAGCTGCTATAGCAAGCTTTGCATTAAGAAATGAATATAGAGAGGATATATTATGGGCATTAGCAGAAAAAACTATTCGTGAGGGAGAACAATACGGAACTCAATTACCAGGTGCTTCATTAGTTGAAAGACTTAGATTACTTAGGTATGATTTAAAAAAATTATCCGATACAGATATTATAGGTAGATTGGAAACCGTTTATGGGACAGGTTTTGAAACGATAGAAACAATTCCATCTGTGTTTACTGTGATTATATTGAGTGGAGGAGATCCTAGAAAGGCCGCAAGTATTGCCGCAAATCTTTCTGGAGATTCAGATACTATCGGAGCGATTTCTACTGCAATTTGTGGAGCATTTAATCCAATTTTTTCAAAAAGAGAGATAGATTTTTTAGAAAATGTAAATCAAATATATTTTGATACTTACGTTGAAAAATTATTTCAAATTGCTAACTATTAATTAGACTAAATCCCTCATTTCAATAATTGAAGTGAGGGCTATTGGTCTAATTAAAACCCCCGGATTTGTACTGACCCCAAAAAGTTAGACAATTAATTTA
>NZ_KV790851.1:0-110506 GCF_001807725.1 Granulicatella sp. HMSC31F03
AACAGTTTTTATTCAACTTTTTCAAAGTTTTTTGAAACTGTTTTATAAGCGAACGTTCGCTCAACAGTGATATTAATTTATCATATTCAGATTTGGTTTGCAACTAAAATGGACATGAATTTTTTAATATATTTTTATTAGAAAAGAAAACAGAGTCTAACTATTAAAAACGTAGACTCTGTCTCTATGATAACCTCTTACTGAACAACACCGGTATCAATCGTTACTCCATCTTTTTTAATGATGTATTTACCACTATTCACTTGATTATTAAAGGTGAAATCAATACTAATTGTTGTTGTTTCCGTTATTTTGAACGATCGATAAGCCGTATTTATATTATTATTAGCATCCTGAATAAATACTTCGACCGTATTCGGTTGTTTCTCTTGAGTTGAAGTATGGTTTCCATTTCCATTATTCGCTTGTTTCTTTTCTTCATAAGGAATCGTAAACTTACGACTAACGACTCTTTCCCCTTTTCCTTTTGAAATAACAACCGTTAATGTATCTCCTTGTTTTAAAGCGGCCCCTTCTGCTGGAGACTGTTTAATAACTGTATCTTCTGTCTCATTACTATTCTCTTCAGTAATTTGAAGTTTTAGTCCATTCTGTTTAGCGTATTCTTGAACTCCTGAACGAGTGTAGCCTTTTAAGTTGACTAAGGTCACTGGTTCTTTGCCTTTCGAAACTGTCAAAATCATCTTTGTTTCCTTCGCAACAACCTTTTGATCCTTTGCAATACTTTGTTCTGTAACTTTACCAGCTTCGACTGTATCAGAATAGATTTCTTTCTTCTCTACAGCAATCCCTAATTTTTGAAGTTCATCTTTTGCTTTATCGAATGTATTACCAACGTAGTTTCCTATCGTCACCGTATCTTTCCCGGCACTAACTTTTAAAACTACTTTTGATTTTTCTCTAACTTTACTTCCGGCTTTAGGATTAGTTTCGACCACTTTTCCTTCTTCCACTGTATCTGATTTAACTTTTTGAACATCAGAAATTTCCAGATTCAAATCTGCTAATTTTACTTTTGCTTCAGCTTCTGTGTACTTACTCAAATCAGGAATAGTAACTTCTTTTGGCGCAGATTGAATATAAGCAAAAATGGCAGCTGCCCCAATAAGGGTTATAAGAAGTAGTAAAATCCAAGGCCATTTTTTTCTTTTTTTCTTCGGCTCTTGAGTAATAGGCTTCTTTTCTTCATCAAATTGAATTTCAGGAACTTCTTTACTCGAAGTTGGGATTTTTCGAGGTATGGCTCCTGTAGCAATTGGTTGTAAAACTTTTGTTTCCTGATTCAATGTAGTGGGTTTAAACATCGGTTCATTAAGCCTTTCAGGATTTAAACACGTTTGTAAATCCTCCAGCATCTCTTCACAACTATTATAACGGTCCAAAGGTTCTTTTGCAGTTGCTTTAAGAACGACATTTTCTAAGCTTTGAGGAACTGTTGGTAACATTAATGAAATTCGCGGAAGTGGTTCTTGAAAATGCTTTAGAGCAATTGATACAGCAGACTCCCCTTCAAAAGGAACCTCACCAACTAACAATTCATACAGAACAATTCCAAGAGCGTATATATCACTTCGAATCGTAGCCATTCCGCCTCTAGCTTGTTCCGGAGATAAATAATGAACAGATCCTAATAACGTATTTGTTTGAGTAAGCGAAGTCTCCGATAATGCAATCGCAATCCCAAAATCCGTAATTTTAACATCACCATGTTTATCAATCAAAATATTTTGAGGTTTAATGTCGCGATGAATAATTCTATTTTGATGAGCCACCTCTATAGCAGAAACAATTTGTGTCATAATACGTACTGCTTCTCGTGGTGGTAGAGGCCCTCTTTCTCGAATATATTCTTTCAAATCGGTTCCTTCGACGTATTCCATCACAATATAATGGGTTCCATTTTCTTCTCCTACATCATAGACTCCTACAATATTAGGATGAACTAATTGAGTTGCTGATTGTGCCTCTCTTTGAAAACGTCTCATTGCTGCTTCATTTGAGTGAAAATCAAATCTAAGTACTTTCACAGCAACAGGTCGCTCTAAAATTAAATCTCTTGCCAAGTAAACTGTGGCCATACCACCAGTTCCCACATGAGACTGAATCTTATATCGACCTCCGATTGTCTTCCCCGATTCAAACATTATGCTACCTCCTCTCTCACCAAATATTTAGCAATCGCTACGGTAATATTATCCCGTCCGCCTGCTTCGTTAGCAGCTAAGACCGCTTTTTGAGCTTGTGTATTTACATCAGAATAATTACCTAATATTTCTTTTATATATTGATCTTCTAACATGTTAGACAATCCGTCTGAACAAAGTAAAATCGTATCCTCATTTTTTAAAGTCACACGTACAAAATCTATTTGGACATTCAAAGTGATTCCCAAAGACTGAGTAACAATATTTCTTTGAGGATGTTTTTTTGCTTCCTCTTCAGTAATCTCTCCAGATTTTACCAATTCTTGTACGAGTGTATGATCTTCCGTTAATTGCTTAATTTGAAAATTGCGATATAAATAAGCTCGACTGTCTCCAACATTTGCTACTAATAATTCAGAATCAATGATTACTGCTGCAACAATTGTCGTCCCCATCCCATCCAATTCACGATATTGGTTTGCTTTCTGAAAGACACGATCATTTTCAGCCTGAATATTTTTAACCAGCCATTGGTAGGCCGCTTCTGTATCCGTAATACTTTCTTCTTCCCAACGTTTTCCCAAATGAGATAATGCCATAGCACTAGCTACATCCCCAGCATTATGCCCGCCAATCCCATCGCAAACAACGATAAGTGGCACATTTTGAGTATTCAAAAAATATCCGGCAGCATCTTCGTTTAACGTACGTCTTTGCCCAACGTCACTCTTGATGGCTATCTCCATATTTTCCCTCCTGTTGCGAATCTATTTTCTTACCATTCTTGCAATGAAAAAACCATCTGTGTGATATTCATGCGGCAATATGGTAAGCATCGGATTTTCATTAGTACACCCAAACTCTTCTATTGGTTGTAATTCAAAATCCGGATGATTGGCTAAAAATTTAAGAACGACTTCCTCATTCTCACTTTTATTAATTGTGCAAGTTGAATAAATCAATTTTCCACTGTTCTTTACCATTGTAGCAACTGACGCTAAAATTTCCAACTGTATTATTTGTAATTTTGTTAAATCTTCACTATTTTTTGTGTATTTTATATCTGGTTTCCGGCGCATAAGGCCTAAACCAGAACATGGGGCATCTACAAATACTGCATCAAAACTTTCTTTTTCAAAAAGTTCTCCTACTTTTCTAGCATCGAGTGCATGAGTATGAATTCTGTCTTCTACCCCAAGGCGTTTTGCGTTTTGATGAATTTTGCGTAATTTATTCTCATGCAAATCCAACGCCTCAACAAGTCCACCCTCTTCAGCCACAAGATAACTTGCAAAATGAGTAGTTTTTCCTCCAGGAGCTGCACAAGTATCGAGCACTTTATCTCCATGTTGAAGTTTTCCTACTTGAGCCACTAATGAGGATGACTCGTCTTGAACCGTAACGATACCATCTTTGAATGCTTTCGACCCTAGTAAATCTCCTTCTTTGACAATCACTGCTCGAGGAGATAACTTACTTTCTTGAACCATTACCCCTTCTTCTCTTAGAAGAGTTTGCACTTCTTCAACTGACATCTCTGGATTTTGAATACGCGCACTTAAATGCGGCGCAATATTTAAACTTGGGAAAATCTCTCTTGCCACTTCTCCGTATTGTTCAAATAATAATTCTACAATCCAGCGTGGCATGCTAAATTCAACACTCAAACGTTCACGTTCATCTTTAATAGAAGAAACTCCATCGAATCCAGAACGTTGAACATTTCTAAGAACACCATTGACGAATTTCGCAATCCCTTGATGACCACGTTTTTTAGCAATTTGTACAGCTTCAAAAATAGCAGCATGATCAGGGATTCGGTCGAGATACGCCATTTGATATACAGTCATTCGCAGTAAACTTAGCACCCATAGTTCCTTTTTCTTTTGTTTCTCGATAAACGGTTTTAAATAGAAGTCTAATGTCAATTTACGTTGAATCGTACCGTAAAACAATTCCGTTAATAGTCCTCTATCTCTTACATCCAATTTATGTTTTTGCAACACATTTTGAAACGCGACAGTCGAGTACGCTTGATTTTTTTCTACATTTGTTAATAATTCTACGCAAATATCACGTACATTACTCATGGTTTAATCCCTCAAAAATCGCATCATTCTTCAACCATTCAGAAAATCCATTGATAAACGCCTTCGCGTCCATTTGAGCTTTTCCTGCTGGTTGAAGACGTGTAATTTCAAGCACTGTTCCGCCACCACAAGCCACATATAGACGTCCACCATCTATAAATAAGCTTCCAGGAGTTTTAGCGGTTTGTTTATCCGTTAAAGAAACTCCCCACATCTTCACACGATTTCCATTTAAAACCGTAAATGAAGTTGGCCATGGACGTAAGCCTCGTACAAAGCAATCTACTTCAGTCGCTGTTTTATTCCAATCGATTTGCTCTTGCTCTCTTGAAATATTTGGAGAGAATGATACTAATGCTTCATCTTGCTCCACTTCAGTAATCGTTCCGGCAAATATCTCTGGTAATGTTTCGATTAGTAAGTCTGCTCCAACGACACTTAATTTTTCAAACATACTTGCAACGTCATCTTCACCAGTAATTGGAATCGCACGTTGCGAAATAATCGCACCGGCATCCATCTTCGCAACCATGCGCATAATCGTTACGCCAGTTTCTTTGTCACCATTCATAATCGCATAATGAATCGGAGCTCCACCACGATATTTTGGTAAGAGTGAGGCGTGAACGTTCACCGCACCAAAACGTGGGAAGTTTAAAAACTTCGTTGGCAAGAATTGACCATATGCAGCCGTTACAATTAAATCTGCATCTAGTTGCATTAACTCTTCCAATTCCTGTGATCCACTTAATTTTTCTGGTTGGTAGACAGGAATATCATGCTCTAATGCAACTACCTTCACAGGAGTCGGAGTAATGATTTTCTTACGTCCAACTGCACGGTCTGGTTGTGTCACAACAGCAATCACTTCAACCGTTTTCTCTTCAATTAATCGTTTCAAAACGCCTGTAGAAAATTCTGGCGTTCCCATAAAAATAACTTTCTTCATTGTTCACCTCTATAAGAAATGTTGTGGTTCCATATCAATTGTCATGAGTATTTTCTTCGAACCAATCTCTTGCGTTTCCATCATCAATTGCTCCAAAAACTCTTGCAGCTGCGGCTCATTTTTGTATTTCACAATGATTTGGAAATAATAACGGTTGTTCATTCTCGCAATCGATTTAGCAGTTGGACCTAACACAACTGCTTTTGGTGACACATTTGCCATCAATGACTTATGAACTTCGATAGCGTTCTTCAACGCCACTCCTTCTTCTTCACTAGAAAACGTAATCATTGTCGTAAAGAAATATGGTGGATAGTTAGCCATATGACGCATTCGCATTTCTGTTTCGAAGAATCGTTCATAATGATGTCCTTGTGCTAATTGAATCGCGTAATGTGTTGGATTATAGGTTTGAATAAATACTTCACCCGGTTTCTCCCCACGTCCTGCACGACCTGAAACTTGTGTGAGCAGTTGGAATGTTTTTTCCGAACTTCTAAAATCAGGTATATTCAAAGCCGTATCTGCATTAATCACTCCAACGAGCGTTACGTTTGGATAGTCTAGGCCTTTTGCAATCATTTGAGTTCCAATTAAAATATCTGCTTCTTGATTCTCAAACTGTTTCAGAATCGCTTCATGCTGTCCTTTACGTCTTGTCGTATCCACATCCATTCTTACAATACGAGCGTCTGGGAATACCTCTTGCAATTCCTCTTGAACTTTCTGGGTTCCAGTTCCAAAGTAACGAATTTGTCGACTTTGACACTTAGGACAAAAAGTTGGAATTCTCTCTTCATGTCCACAATAATGACACTTCATTGTTTTCGTATCCATATGAAGTGTTAACGAAATATCGCAGTTTGGACATTCTAAAACATAACCGCAATCCCTGCATAATACAAAAGAGGAATAGCCTCTTCGATTTAACAGCAAAACCGTTTGCTCTTTCTTTTCCAATCGATTTTCGATTGCTTTTAATAAGGTTTGAGAAAACGATCCTTTCTGATGAATAAATTCATTTCTCATATCAATTAAATGCACTTCTGGAAGAATTTGTTCTTTAGCTCTTTTGGTTAGTTTCAGAAGAGTATAGACTCCTTTTTGCGCTCGAGCTCTTGATTCTAAGCTAGGAGTTGCACTCCCCAACACTACAGGACAGTGATGGAATTCACCTCTCCAAATTGCGATATCTCTTGCGTGATATCTAGGAGATTCATCCTGTTTATAAGAGGTTTCATGTTCCTCATCTAAAATAATAATGCCAATATTTTCTAATGGAGCAAAAATAGAAGAACGTGCTCCAACAACAATATCCGCTTCTTTATTCTTGATTTTTCTCCATTCATCAAATTTTTCGCCCGTGCTCAGTCCACTATGTAGAACAGCAACCCTATCTCCAAAGCGAGACTTAAATCGTTCGACCATCTGAGGTGTTAAAGCAATTTCAGGAACAAGCATCATCGCACTTTGCCCTTTTGCAATAACTTCACTAATCCATTGCAAATAAACCTCCGTTTTCCCAGAACCAGTAACGCCTTCTAATAAATATACTTTTGAGTTATGTGGATCGATAGATTCTTCTTTTACTCTATCAAATGCCATTTGCTGTTCCTCATTCAATTGAAACGGAACACTCTTCTTAAAGAATCTTCCCTTATACGGATCGCGACTTACTTCTTTTTGAACTATCGTAATCCAATTATGCTCTACTGCAAATTTTAAATCAGCCGTTGTAAAATCTGTATCTTCTAAGAAACTTTTCTTCTGGATTTCCATTCTTTCCATCGAAGCGAGAGTCTTTAAGAGCGATATTTTCTTCTTAGCACGTGCAGAAAGCGTAGGAATAAACTCCTCATACTCTTGCATTACGTAGTTCAATCGAATCCAGTCTTCCGTTTTCACCTTGGCACGGTCTTTCACAACCGTCTCGATAACTACAATGCCTTCTTTTTTTAACTTCATCAACCGTTTTAGTTGTTCTTGTGGTAGGTCGTCTGTATACAGTAATGCATTTTCATAATGGAAAACTTCTCGAAATACATCTTCATGGTCTTTTGGATTCACTAATACAAATCGTTTTTCATAATTGGATTTCAACATCGCTGGAAGCATTGTTTGGTAACATTGAATCAAGAACGCGTGAACTTTTTTTGACAAATACGCTCCGAGTTGAATCATTTCATGTGACAAGACGGGATCTAAATCCATTAAATGCAAAATATCTTTTATTTCTCCGTCGAAATCTACTTCATCACTAAGAGCCAAAACAAATCCAGAAATACTACGTCCCCCAAACGGAACGGCAACACGCATTCCAACTTCAATGCTCTCTTGTAATATTTCAGGGACATGATAATCAAAAGGACGATTTACTTGAATGACTGGTACATCAACGATTACTTTTGCATACATCTTTTCACCTCCAAAATTGTTTTACTATTTATTATACCATATTGAACTTCATTTTGTTGTTGCCTACGCTATACCTCTCTACTGCAAAAATAAAAAGCCAAGGGGAACCCCCTTGACTATATATTTAATTTATACATGTTCTGGTTTGCTATCTTCACGGATAGTTAATTTTCCAGCTGCGATTTCTTCTAACGCACGACCAACATTTTTATGTGATTCATAGTTTTCTAACAATGGTGGTTCATGGTGGTGTAATTCATGCGCACGTTTACTTGAAAGAATTACTAATGAATATTTTGAATCGATTTTTTTTAGTAACTTATCGATTGATGGGTATAACATCATAACAACTTTCCCTCTTTCTACTCTTCCTCTAAAATTTCTTCTAACTCATCTTCAAACTCTTCAATACTCTCTATATTTCTTTGAATTCGTAAATGTTCCGTTTGAATAATAGCTTCAATTTGTTGAACCGCATTTTCTACTTTGTCATTAACAACAGAGTAATCATAATACTTCATCAAACAAAGTTCTTCTCGAGCAACCTTCATACGGTTTTTAATCACTTCATCCGAATCAGTTCCACGGTTTACGATGCGAGATTCTAGTTCATGTAAATCAGGCGGTGTTAAGAAAATAAAAACCCCGTCTGGCATCGCTTCTCGAACTTGAAGCGCTCCTTGAACTTCAATTTCTAAGAATACATCTTTTCCTTTATCTAATGTTTCTTGCACATATTCTAAAGGTGTTCCATAGTAGTTTCCTACATACTCCGCATATTCTAATAATTTTTTATTTGCAATCATAGCTTCAAATTCTTCTCTAGATTTGAAGAAATAATCTTTTCCATCCACTTCACCTGGTCTTGGCTTACGAGTCGTTGCAGATACTGAGTACACAAATTTTTGATTGCCTTTTGCAAAAATAGCTGCGCGTACTGTTCCTTTTCCGACACCTGAAGGCCCAGATAAAACGATTAATAAACCTTTTCTTGCCATAATCGTTTGAAAACTCCAATCTCTTTACATCTTTCTACTATAGTATCACAAACACCGTTGCTGCACCAATCAAAAATGATAGAAAATCAATAAAAAATCAATCTCCATAAGTTTTCTTTTGATTTTCTAACATTTCAGTAAACTAATCCGCTTTCTTTACCACTAAAATAAAAAGGCTGGAAAATTCCAGCCTTTTTATTTTATGCAATTCGAATGTTTTTCCATCTCCCACTTCTAAATCGAAGTAGAATAATCATATCTCGAATAAATTGATCTATAAATACTGCATACCATGCACCTGCAAGCCCCCATCCGAAGAAATTCACAAATACATATCCTAAGCTTAATCGAATCACACATGATCCGATGAAAATCGCAATCAGTGGCCAAACTGTATCTCCTGCTCCGCGTAAGGCTCCGGAAGTAATCAGTTGATGACTTTGGAATGGTTGAACAAAAGCAACAATGGATAAAGCAATCACTGTATTTTGAATAATTTCTACATTATCTGTATACATTCCCGCTAACAAGTTTGCTCCAAAATAAATCGAAGCAGACATCATAATCGCTAAAGCCAGACCAATTCGCTGACACATTTTTGTGTAACGCTCTGCCAATTTTTCATTCTTAGCCCCAAGCGATTGTCCCATTAATGACGCCGCTGTAATTCCGAAAGCTTGCGCCGGAGAGTAGGATAGAGAAAGTACATTAAGGGCAATTTGGTGCGCCGCATATACATTGTTTCCTAACCCAGAAACAATCTTCAAGAACATGATAACCCCAAAACGAAGCGCCATTTGTTCTAATGCTGTCGGGATTCCGATACGAACTAAATCGCGCATCACATTGATGTTAAACTTAAATTTTTCTTTAAAATCCAGTTTCAAGACACTCTTTCCTGACAAGATATAACGGATGTTTAATCCCATCGCAATAAGATTAGATAATGCTGTAGAGATTGCAGCCCCAGTAACACCTAAGGCCGGGAATCCAAACATTCCATAAATCAAAATGGCATTCCCTAACACATTACAACTATTCGCAATAATATTATTCTTCATTGGAATTTTTGTTTCACCGATTCCTCGAAGTGCTGCCGTTACAGTAAACGATAGTGATTGGAAAATAAACCCAATCGTAACAATCCTAAAGTAGTTCAATCCGACATTAATAACGTTCTCGTCTGCACCCATCAGTCCTAAAATCTCTGGTGCGAAAATCAACATTAAGATCGCTGCGGGCGTCACACAAAACACCATTGCAAGTATCATTACATGCTTCAAGATACTTCCCATTCGGTTATATTTCTTCGCCCCAAAATACCTAGCAATAATTGCAGTTCCTCCAACGTTTAACGCTTGAATCAAACTTAAACCAAGGAACATCGGCTGGTTTGTCATCCCAACTGCAGAAACGGCTGCAGCAGTGTCTCCAGGCACCTTCCCAACCATCATCATGTCGACCATTCCAAAAAGCGCTCCAAGAAGCACTTCCACAAATACCGGCCATACAATGACAAATATATTTTTTCTTAGTTCTTTATTGGTTAGTTGTTGCTCTACTTCCACGCAACCAATCCTCTCACTTTAAAATGTAGTTACTATTTTACACCTATTCTTCCTTCAAAACAAATAAGCGACAAAAATTTGTCGCTTACGTCTTTTATCGTTTTCCATCCCATTCAGAATAAAATTGCTCTAAGTACGTTTCTAAAAATTCATGCCGCCCTTTTGCCAATTCATTACCATATTTGGTATTCATCAAATCTTTTAACTTCAATAGTTTTTCATAGAAGTGCATGATAGCTGTAGATTCACCGTTTCTGTACTCTTCAGGCGTCAACTCCTCTCGCGGCTTCATTTCCGGATTGTGGATTGGTCTTCCTGTACTTCCAGAGTAACACATCACTCTGGCAATTCCGATGGCACCAATGGCATCTAATCGGTCAGCGTCTTGCACCACTTTTCCTTCAAGCGAAAGTTCTTGTTGTTCCTCGTGATTCTTAAACGACATTCTCGTTATGATGGACTCAATCACTTCAACTTGTTTAGGAGTCACTTCAATAGAATTTAGAAATTCTTTCAATCCCTTCAACGCAACTATAGGATCTTTGACAATCTTATCATCGATAACATCATGGAGTAGCGCTGCAGCTTCACAAATAAATAAGTCTGCTCCTTCAGCTTTGGCAATCGTCTTTGCCGTATTGACGACGCGTTTAATATGCGACCAATCGTGCCCCGTTGTATCTGCACTAAGCACTCTTTTTGCATACTGTTCCATTCGTTTTAATTGTTCTTGTTGCTTCATGCTTCCTCTTCCTCTGGATACTTGATCCCCCATTCACGGCGCAAATCGGTCATGATTTTCATCACATCGACCGTATATTCAAGATGCATGTGGTCTACTCCTGTATTAATGGTTGACTCCATATCTAGCACTTCATAAGCTAAGGCATCCAATCCCAATTCATCTTCAAAGGTTTCGACGCGTCCATCTTCCGTATACGTAATCGTTGCTTTATGCGCGCGTGGGTAATCAACAATCTCAATATACCCTTTGTCGTATGCAATGACACCGCGTTTTGGCTGTTTAGCATGGAGTGTCATCGTAACAGTCGCCATTTCTCCTGCATCATTTGTCAACACGATACCTGCTTGTTCATCCACACCTGTTGGCGCTAATTTAACTTGAGAAACCATTGAACTTGGCGCCTCGCTCATGAAGTAGCGAATGCAAGACAAGGCGTATACTCCAATATCCAGTAATGCGCCTCCTGCAAGATTGCGATTAAAAAATCGATTCGTCATATCATAATCTTTATAGCTTCCGAAGTTCATTTGAATCATACGAAGTTCCCCAAGATTCTCAGCTGCTTTACTTAATTGTTTGTAGACTGGCATATGGTAAAGCGTCATCGCTTCAGCCAAAACAACATTATTTTCTTTAGCGAGTTGCAATGCTTCTTCTAATTCTTCACTGTTTAACGTAATGGCCTTTTCACATAGTACATGCTTTCCAGCAGCCAATGCCTTTTTTAGATAGTGAATATGCGTGTTATGCGGAGTAGAAATATAAATAATATCCACTGTCGGATCTGTAAATACCTCATCAATCTCGTTATATACTTTTTCAATGCCATATTTTTCTGCAAATTTCACAGCATTTGTATAGGTGCGGTTAGCAACCCCGTATAGTTTTCCGTTCAATGATTCTAGTGCTACTGCTAATTCATTAGCAATCACACCAGTTCCGATAGTGACCCAGTTCTTTGTTACTTTTTGTTGCATATGCTCTACCTCCAAAATTCATTACATTAATGATAACTGCCAAGGTGTGAAAACTCAACTCTATTGTAAAAAAGCTAGACCGAAGCCTAGCTTAATGAGATACAATAAATTGCTTAATCAGTTGAACTAATTGTTTTTGTTGTTCTTCGGCACTCATCGTAGCTGTACCATCGCCGTTTTGCTGACCATATAGTCCAAAACCACTATGATTCCCACCCTCAATCGTTGTATAGAGTGTAGACTCTGGCAAACGTGACTTCGCATCTTCATATTTTTCTTGTTTCAATATTTTATCATTCGAAGCCGTAATCGATAATACAGGAATTTGAGTGTCGCTAATATCCGTACTTTGATCTGGATAGCTTGCCAGTAAAATTAATCCAGCAACTTTATTCATCTCTTCTAGCTGTTTTGCTTCAACTGTCGACACAACGCCCCCCAGAGAATGTCCCCCAATAAACACTTTATCCAAATGCTCTTCTTTTACAATGGTTGCCATTGTTCCATTATCTAATACTGGTAAATTCAATTTAGAGGAGATAATGTATACTTCTATTCCTTCTTTAGCAAGCCCGTCTGCTAATTTCGCATAGGCTTGTGGTTCAACTAAAGCACCCGTATAAAATAGAAGCATCCCTTTCTTTTCTCCAGTCACTTCAAAATGAGTCCAATTGTTTTTTTGTTCAAAAGCAGCAACATTCCACGTTTCTTGCGCCTCAGGTGTTGCTCGATAGGTAAACATTTGAATCAAACCTAACGCCAACAAAATCAATGCAAATAGTACTCCAAAAACTCCGTACATGATTTTTCTTTGTTTTGTCATTTGTCACCTCTTCTCTCTATAAACCTTACTACTATAAGGATACTACAACTGTTTGCAAAAACACAATACGTCTAACAATACAAGTGATACCGTATACGGTATCACTTAAATTTTAAAATTCAAAACTTCATGAGCAAGTTATTTGTCATTTTAGTATTAAAGTGTATACTAAACTCATACAAAAAAGAAAGAAGGAATGAAAATGTACCCATTATATAATAGCCAAATTAAATTAAATGAAGTGGCACTAAATGTCAATCATCTATTGCAGGAAACTGAATTTTACACAAAAAGACTCGGTCTTCAAGTCTTGAGTCAAACGAACTCTGAAGTATTATTGGGCGTTGGAACAACTCCACTCGTTCGTCTGATTCAGACCAATATCGACAAGAGCGTTAAAGAAAGTTATGGCCTATACCACTTAGCCATTCACCTTCCAACTCGTGAAGCGCTTGGTGACTTCTTAAGACACGCCGTTCATACGTCTCTTCCACTCGTCGGCGCCGCGGACCACGGTTATAGCGAAGCAATTTATCTTGAAGATTTCGAGGGAAATGGAATCGAAGTATACCACGATAAACCAGTAAGCGTCTGGGATATTCGTGAAGATGGAAGAATTATTGGGGTAACTGAGGAAATGGCTGGTCAAGAAATCTATGAACTTGGTAATGAAACTACTCCTTACCAAATGCCAGAAGGAACACGCATTGGACACGTCCATCTATCTGCCAAAAATTCAAAAGAATCAATGGAATACTTAACGACTCTTCTTCCAGTAGAAGATAAATTCTCAGTCCCTTCAGGAAGTTGGATTGCTTCTGGTGATTATCACCATCATCTTGCGGTCAACCAATGGGGAGGACCTCATCTTGATGTTCGCGTTAAAAATATTCCAGGGCTTGCTTATTATACGGTTGAAACAAATGACGCTTCAGTGTTTAAAGATATTCTTCAAAAAGCAACGGTTCTTGCTTCTACTGTTGAAAAGCGTGGCGAAAAAGAAGTCGATATTACCGACAACAACGGTATTACAGTTCGCGTTACATTAAATAACTAAAGATATACAAAAAGGTGGATGCAATGCATCCACCTTTTACAATTCAGATTAGTTTTCTGATTCAGCTTGTTTTTTACGTTTATTGGCTTTTTCACGTTCACCTTTATTTAGAATTTGTTTTCTTAAACGAATGGTTTCTGGAGTAATTTCGCAGTACTCATCGTCTGACAAGAATTCTAATGACTCTTCAAGAGATAATTTCTTAGGCGTCTTGATGACTGAAGTTTGGTCTTTCGTAGCTGAACGAATATTTGTTTGTTGTTTTGCTTTCGTAATGTTAACCGCTAAGTCGTTTTCACGAGAGTGTTCCCCAACAATCATTCCTTCGTAAATTTCAGTACCTGGTTCAGTGAAAATCACACCACGTTCTTCAACACCCATAATACCGTAAGTCGTTGCTTTACCTGTATCTGTTGAAACAAGTGCCCCATTACGACGTCCGCCGATGCTTGTTGGAATGTATGGTAAGTATTGATCGAATGTGTGGTTCATAATTCCGTAACCACGTGTCATTGATAAGAATTCAGTTGTATATCCTAATAATCCACGTGCTGGAACTAAGAAGACGATACGAACTTGTCCGTTATCATTGTGTTGCATATCTTGCATTTCACCTTTACGGTTACTTAATGATTCGATGATTGAACCCATGTATTCTTCAGGAGTATCGATTTGTACGCGTTCAAATGGTTCACATTTCACACCATCGATTTCTTTAATAATTACTTCCGGACGAGATACTTGTAATTCGTATCCTTCACGACGCATGTTTTCAATTAAGATTGATAAGTGTAATTCTCCACGACCTGATACAATCCATGCATCTGGTGAATCAGTTGGTTCTACTTTTAGTGATACGTCTGTGTGTAATTCACGCATTAAACGTTCTTCAATCTTACGTGCGGTTACAAATTTCCCTTCTCGACCCGCAAATGGTGAGTTGTTTGTCAAGAATGTCATTTGTAATGTTGGTTCGTCAATGTGTAATACTGGTAAGCTTTCATGTGAATCTACTGGAGTTACTGTTTCTCCGACGAAGATATCTTCCATACCAGATACAGCAATTAAGTCCCCTGCTTTTGCTTCATTGATTTCTAAACGATTTAACCCGAAGAAACCAAATAATTTAGTAACACGGAAGTTTTTCTTTGTTCCGTCTAATTTTAATAACGTTACTTGGTCCCCAACTTTAATTGTTCCACGGAATACACGACCGATACCGATACGTCCAACGTAGTCATTATAGTCTAATAAGGATACTTGGAATTGTAATGGTTCATCTGAGTTGTCCACTGGAGCTGGAATATGTTCGATAATCGTATCGAATAAGTAATCCATTGTTTTTTCTTGGTCAGCTGGGTTGTCAGATAAACTTGAAGTTCCGTTTAATGCTGAAGCATAAACCACTGGGAATTCTAATTGATCATCATCTGCTCCTAATTCGATGAATAATTCTAATACTTCATCAACTACTTCTTCTGGGCGAGCAGCGTCACGGTCGATTTTGTTTACAACGACGATTGGTGTTAAATGTTGTTCTAATGCTTTTTTCAATACGAAACGTGTTTGAGGCATTGTACCTTCATACGCATCCACTACAAGAACTACACCGTCTACCATTTTCATGATACGTTCTACTTCTCCACCGAAGTCCGCGTGTCCTGGTGTATCCATAATATTGATTCGAGTTCCTTTATATTGAACGGCTGTATTTTTCGCCAAAATAGTAATACCACGTTCACGTTCGATATCATTTGAGTCCATTGCTCGTTCTGATAATTCTGTTCGTGCATCTAGTGTATCTGATTGTTTTAATAATTCATCCACAAGTGTTGTTTTCCCGTGGTCAACGTGGGCGATAATAGCAATATTGCGAATATCATTTCTTAATTTCATGTATTTCCTCCATTGATTGACAAAATGAAAGTGATGGAATCTGAATGCTAAAAGAGCCCTTCCATCACCTTAACTTGTTCTCTTAACTCAAAGAGTATACTACAAAAACGCTATAAACTCAAAAGATAAAACACAATGGACATCCCTAACTTACATTTGTTAAGATGAGATGCCCATAATATTTTTAGTTATTTTGCTTCAAACCAGTTGTCCCCTACATTGCTATCTGCTCGTAGTGGAACCTTCAAGCTCACGGCATTTTCCATGACTTCTTCTACTAAACTTTGAAGACTTTCTAATTCGTCTTGTGGCACTTCGAAAATCAACTCATCGTGCACTTGTAATAATAAATTAGCTTTAAATTTTCGTTCTCTCATTTCGCGGTCCAATTCAATCATCGCCATTTTCAAGATATCTGCAGCACTTCCTTGAATTGGTGAGTTCATCGCTGTACGTTCTGCGAATGAACGTAAATTAAAGTTACTTGAATGAATATCAGGCAGGTAGCGACGACGGTGGAATAAGGTTTCCACATAATCTTTCTCACGCGCTTCTTTCACAATAGATTCCATGAAGTCTTTTACCCCTTGGAACTCTTCCAAGTAACGGTCGATAAATTCTTTGGCTCTCTTACGGGAAATATTCAAGTTTTGAGACAAGCCATAATCACTAATTCCATACACGATTCCAAAGTTTACGGCTTTGGCTTGGCGACGCATTTCACTGGTCACATCCTCTGGATTTATAATGCCAAACACACGCATTGCCGTATTAGTATGGATGTCTACATTATTCTTGAAGGCTTCTATCATATGTTTATCGCCAGCAATATGCGCCAAAACACGTAATTCAATTTGCGAATAGTCACTTGAGAGAATCTTCCAATCGTCATGTTCTGGTAAGAACGCGTAGCGGATACGACGACCTTCTTTTGTACGAATCGGAATATTTTGTAAGTTTGGATCCACTGAGCTAAGACGCCCTGTTTGTGTTAAGTTTTGGATGAATCGTGTATGAATTTTACCATCTTCTTGAATATACGCTTGTAGACCTTCTACATATGTTGAATTTAATTTGGCTAATTGACGATATTCTAAAATTAATTCTACGATTGGAGCTTGGTGTGCCAATTTTTCCAAAACATCTACCGCTGTTGAATAGCCAGTCTTCGTCTTCTTGATGACTGGTAAGCCCATCTTTTCAAATAAGATAACGCCTAGTTGTTTGGTCGAATTGATATTAAACTCTTCACCAGCTAGCTCGTAAATTTCTTGTTCAATCTCTTTAAGGCGTGCTTCAAATTCCACACCCATCTCAACCAAACGCTCTCTATCGACACGAATTCCTTGAATTTCCATGCGTGCTAAAATATCACTCAACGGTAATTCCATTTCCCAATAGAGATGTGTTTGTTCATTTTCTTCGAGTCGTTTCAATAGTTTTTCAGGGGCCTTAGCAATTGTAAAAACTTTTGCTGCTAAATGCTGATTCCAAACCTCTTTATCTTCAGGAATTTGGATTCTAACGCCTTTTCCGTAGACTGCTTCGTCACTGGAAAGAATCGTCACATCGACACGACGGGCCACATCACTAATTTCTTTCACGATATCATTTGTATCCACTAGATATGCTAGAAGGGACACATCATATTTGGCACCTTTTAAGTCGAGGCCGAAGCGGTGAGCAAGTACTTTGGCTGCTTTTGTATCAAATAAACGTTTCTCAACAGACGCATCCGAAAGCCATTTCTTGAAGACTTCTGAAGAAACTGCCGTATCTAAATCGGTCACGAATACTTCTTTTTCATTTCCGAAGGCAACAGCAATCACTTCTGCCACATGATAATTCGCTTCAAGAGTCTCAAAATGCACACTTGTTGTACCTTTAAGCATGTCATCAGAAATCTGCGCCACATGTTTGACGGTTGGACGCTCGGCTTTAGGTGCTTCTTCTACAGTCGCACCGCCTGAATTTAATAGGTCTGATTGGAAATAATTGAAGTTCATTTCCTTATAGAACGACATCAATGCATCCACATCTTGTTCCTTGCGAAGTGTATCTTCCAATGTAATTTCGATTGGCGACTCTACATTAATGCGCGCTAGTTTCTTACTTAAAAAAGCCAACTCTTTATCATTGATTAAGTTTTCTTTCAACTTACTCTTTTTCATTTCATCGACATGTTCATAAATGCCTTCTACACTTCCAAATTCTTGAAGAAGCTTCACGGCTGTCTTTTCACCGACTTTTGTAACTCCAGGATAGTTGTCGGAAGAGTCTCCCATTAATCCCTTCATGTCGATAATTTGTTCAGGTGTTAATCCATATTTTTCGAAAATCACTTCAGGAGTATATTCGACCAGTTCAGTCACTCCCTTTGTCGTTATTTTCACAGTGATATTATTGTCTGCAAGCTGAATTAAGTCTTTATCTCCTGAAAGAACCACGACTTCATATCCTGCTTCTTCCCCTTTTCTTGCAAGAGTGCCGATTATATCATCCGCTTCATATTGATCTAATCGATAATGAGGAATTCCCCATGCATCTAAAAGCACATTAAAATAAGGCATCTGTTCAATAAATTCCCCTGGAGTTTTCGAACGTCCTCCTTTATAATCTGCATACATTTCTGTACGGAAAGTTGTCTTTCCAGCATCCCATGCTACAAGTACATGTGTAGGTTTTTCAGAGTCTAAAATGGACTTAAACATACGGTGAAATGAATAGAGTGCGTTTGTATGTAAGCCGTTGGAATTTTTAAAACGATTTAAATCTAAAATTGAGAAAAATGCGCGGAATGCTAAGCTACTTCCGTCTACAAGTAATAATTTTTGTTTTGCCATAATATGCCTCCTAATAAGTCATTACCAGTGTAACAAATAAACAAACTTGTGAACACTAAAAAGAGCTTTTTGATGATAACCGTAAATAGAGTTTAAAGGTGAATCCCGTTATGAACCCTTTAGTTTTAAATATTTACCGTGATAAACAAAAAAACAGTAAATCATATGATCTACTGTTTTTGGTAAGAATATATTTCATCTGAAACTGTTTATAATGTTTTTTCTAAAACGACAGCTTTTCCATGTTCGTTCTCTCTTTCAATTCCAGTTTCTGTAAAACCACATTTTTCCCAAAATCTTTTACTTTGAGGATTTCCTTTCATATAAGCAAGCCTTACTTTAGTAAATCCTTCTTCTCTAAAGGCTGTTAAAACCTCATTAATAATAAGGCTTCCCTTTCCTTGTCCCGACTCTTTACAATCCATCATAAAAAGTCCAATATAGATAGTTTCTTTTATCGGAAAAGATACAATGAAATCCATAATAGCAACTAATCTATTTTCCTTAAAAAAGCCTATGTAAATTTTATCATCTATGTTTTTACCTTCTGGAAGAGCTTTTAAATCATTTAATACAGATTGTTTACTAGGTTTTGGCGGACAATAATTAAAATACAATTGATTGCCATTTTCTAAATCCAAAATAAGAGGTACATCATTCCTCCCCATCCTTCTAATGTTGTAAACTGTAGATAATTTACTTAAATCCATCTTAATACCTCCTGAAATCCTCTTCTATTTAAATTTTATTCTTTTTATAAATATCAAATCTCTTTAATAAAAATAGACATTCATACTTTTCTACTGATTGTTTATAAAAAAAGCCTGACTTTCGCCAAGCTTTTTGGTTCATTTAGTTTTGTGTTGGAGAAGTATTCGATAATAGTTTCTCATATGCAAATTCATATTTTTGTACATCTCCTGCTCCCATAAAGACAATCACAGCATCTTTATAGGATAGAAGTGGAGATACATTTTCAAGTGGTAATACTTTCGCTCCACCTTTTACTAATTTTGCTAAATCTTCAATAGAAACATCACCGGCTTCTTCACGAACAGATGCAAATATTTCACATAGGTAAACGTGGTCTGCTAGAGATAATACTGAAGCAAACTCCTCTAAAAGCGCGATTGTTCTCGTAAAAGTATGAGGTTGGAAGACAGCTACTACTTCTTTATCAGGATACTTTTGTCGAGCCGCATCTAATGTAGCACGAATCTCAGATGGATGGTGTGCATAGTCATCAATAATAGTTACACCATTAATAACTTTTTCAGAAAAGCGACGTTTTACGCCACTAAATGTTCGAAACTGCTGAGCTAGTTCATTTGGATCTAATTGATTTAAATAGTAGAAAGCGATAATTGCAAGTGCATTTAAGATGTTATGGTCTCCGTATGTAGGGATGTAAAAATGACCATATAATTCACCGTGAATATAAGCATCAAAATAACTTCCTGCTTTCTCTTTGCGGATGTTTTTAGCAATTACATCATTATGTTCACCAACACCATAATAGGTTACAGGAACAATAGCCTCTAGTGTACGAAGTCTTTCATCATCACCACAAGCAATAATTCCCTTTTTCACTTGTTTACCAAAGGCTTCAAAGGCACTTTGTACATCATCGATATCCGTATAATAATCTGGGTGGTCAAAATCGATATTCGTCATAATAGCGTAATCTGGTCGATAAGCCATAAAATGACGTTTATATTCACAAGCTTCTAATACAAAGTGTTCTGAACTTTCAACTCCTTTACCAGTTCCATCTCCAATAAGATAACTTGTTGGTTCCATTCCACTTAATACGTGGGCTAACAAACCTGTTGTGCTCGTTTTTCCGTGAGAACCTGTAATCGCAACACTCTTATAATTTTTCAACAATTCGCCTAAAAATTTATGGTATCGAATGACTTCTATTCCTTTTTCGCGAGCGGCAACTAATTCTTCATGGCTATCTGGAAATGCATTACCTGCAATCACAATTTGTCCTTCTTTAATATTAGAGGCACTAAAAGGTAGTAAAGGAATCCCCGCTTCTTCAAGTCCTCTTTGTGTGAAGAAATACTCTTCTAAATCAGAGCCTTGCACTTTATATCCTTCACCATGCAGAACTAACGCTAGTGCGCTCATTCCGGAGCCTTTAATTCCTGTAAAATGATAAATCTTGCTTTTATCCATTCTATCTCCTCACTTTTCTACTACTATTTTTTGGGATGACCATAAGGTAAATGGCGTCCCTGCTGTTCTTGTTCCATAATCATCGATAATGATTTTTTCATCGCTCGTCTTTGTTTTCCCGTTAGTGGTTTTTCCGGCGCTTTTCGTCTTTCAACTTTTGTCTCCGGTAACCCTTCTAATAAGGACTCTTGCACAACTTCAACGTCAGATTCTTGTTTGCGTTTAAAGGCTGGAACATAGCCCTTTGTTGCGAAAACTTGGCTTTGTACCGGCTTCTCATGAGAGGTACCATTGTACTCCTTCAAGCGTTTCTCGATGGTATCTTCTTGTTCCTCAACAGACACCAATAAGGATTCTTCCTTTTCGAATAATATCAAGTCCGTGCTATTTGGTAATAACTCTCTTTCTAATTCACGATAAGAAACTTTTGGTGTCTCCTCTTGTTCTAAACCTCTTGTACTTGAAGGTACCGTACTTGGTTTAAAAGGTTTGCGTTGATTCGTATTCAAATAAGAAGTCCAATCCACACGCGGTTTATATTTTTGATGACCTTCCGTCGCTTTTTCCTTAAATGAACGAAATTGAGCTGGTAATTGATGCTCCTCTTTTTCATTCGATTGAAAAAGTGCTGCATCAGGTCTCTCATCAAATGGTAAGGATTCATGTGGAGTCTCATCTTTTCTAGTTGCATCAACTCGCGTCATTTCTTCGACGACTTGATCTTCAAAAGTTTGACCTTGCTTCAAGTAGTTTGGAAAAGTAGACTTTTCACGTCTTGATTGCAAAGAAGCGAATGAATCGTTTTTCTCGTTAAATGGTTCATTCATGACTCCGTATCCTCCTTTATTGTAAGTTTAATGATTTAAATGGCGTTCCTACTGGAGTCGCATCATCTAAAACTAAGATTCCTTTTTTCGCTGGTGCATTTTCTAATCCTAATTCACGTGCTGAGCAAAGCATTCCGTGACTAGCCACTCCGCGTAATTCTCCAGCCCAAATGATGGCACCGCTTGGCATTACTGTACCAGGTTTTGCAACGACTACTTTTTGACCTGCTTTTACGTTAGGTGCTCCGCAGACGATTTGTAACACTTCAGAGTCACTTACTCGTGTCATTGTTACATGTAGGTGGTCTGAATCTTCATGATCTACGCAACTTTCAACGTATCCAACTACAAGTGCATCTTCCGGCGTTAAATCTAAAGTTGAAACATCAAACCCAGCTTTTTCAATCAATCCTTTTACAACTTCTTGTTGCTCAGGAGTTAAGATTTGTTGTCCATCTTCTTCAAATGAAATCACTTCAGAAATCTTTTCAATATTATAGCCTAGAACTTCTTTTGACTCACGAACAAAGACTTGAGTCACATTTCCTTTTTTCTCATATTCGACGTCGTAACGGCTTGCTGTTCCGCTTGTTAATAATAACGTATCGCCGATTCCCTTTTTATTATAAAAACTTAACCACATATATTGTACCTCTTTAATCTTAATTTGTTCTTCCGTCTAAAATGGTGTTTACTGTGCTACGGTCTAATGCACGGATTGTTTGGATGACCATTTCACGTGCTGCTTCGTAGTCTTTAATTGAGAACATTGTTTGGTGTGTATGAATATAACGAGCACATACACCGATAACCGCACTTGGAACCCCTTGATTCATTAAATGTGCTTTACCAGCATCTGTTCCACCTTGTGAAACAAAGTATTGGAACGGAATGTTATGTGTTAATGCAGTGTCTTCTAAGAATTCTTTCATACGGGGAAGAGTCACCATCCCTGGGTCTAAAATACGTAATAAGAATCCTTGGTCTAAGTGCCCAAATGTTTCTTTTGAACCACTAATATCATCTGCTGCTGAGCAGTCTACCGCAAAGAATAAATCAGGATTGAACTTTGTCACACTTGGACCAGTTCCACGTAATCCGACTTCTTCTTGCACGTTTGCTCCAGCGATTAATGTGTTTGGTAAAGTTTCATCTTTAACAGCTTTCAACGCTTCAAGAACGACTGTACATCCATATCGATTATCCCACGATTTAGAAATCATGCGTTTCTTATTCGCAGTCCAAATGGTTTCTACATCCGGAACGATTGTATCGCCAGGACGGCAGCCATATTCAAGGGCTTCTTCTCGTGAAGTGAATCCAGCGTCAAATAAAATATCAGTTACTTTCACAGCTGCTTGTTGGCCACCAGCTGCACGTAATAAGTGTGGTGGGATTGAAGATGAAATAATTGGATAGTCTCCATTACGAGTTAATAAAGTAAAACGTTGTGCTGAAACCACGTATGGGTTCCATCCCCCTAAAGGACTTACTTTGAACATTCCGTTTGGAGTGATATTTGTTACCATGAAACCAACTTCGTCCATGTGTGCTGCAATCATAATGCGCGGTGCATCTTCTTCCTTGCTATCACGAACTCCAAAAATTCCGCCTAGACCATCTTGCTCAATGCGGTCTACTAAAGGCGTTAATTCATTTCTCATGAATTCTCGAATACGACCTTCGTGTCCACTAGTTCCTTTCATTTGTGTTAACGTTTTGATTAATTGTTCTGTTTTGGCTTCCATTGTATCCTCTTCTTTCCTACCTCTATAAAATATCTTATAAACGCGCCAAAAGCTGGAGGTCCTCCAGCTTTCTTTGATTATCCAATTTTGTATAAATCAATAACGGCTCCTGTTTTTGCATCTGCATAAAATTCGTATTGGACAAGTTCATCATCTTCCTTACGAGTAACTCCGCCATAATAAACTTCCCCATAAAATTCTGGACTATCCACGAATACAGGTTCCATCTCAATCCAAGAGCCTTCGATAGTACCTACTACTTGAAATAATTTGCGTACATTTTGAACAATAACATCTCCATTGACATTTCTACGTTCAAACCATTTGGAAGTGGCCCATGCACCGATAACGGCCCCCGCTGCTAGTAAAAAACTTGCACCTTTGAAACTATTTTTTGACCCCATACGAATCAGGCTCCTTTATATGTTATTTAGGTTGTTTAAAAACTATTCTCTCTTGTGGGAAAATCACTTCCACACGATAAATTGGATGACCTTTTGCTGAAAACTTCTCTTCGTATTCTGTCATCACATTTCCTGGAAATTTCACTTGATGTAGGTCTAACCATACTTGTTTTAACACAAGTCCAAATTGTGAGAATGACGCTAAGCTGTATTCAAACAATCCGCGGTTATCTGTCTTAAAGTGTAATTCTCCAAATGGTGGTAATACTTTTTCATATCCGCCTAAGAAACTTTCATGAGTCAAGCGACGTTTCGCATGTCGCTTCTTTGGCCAAGGATCTGAAAAGTTCAAGTAAATTTGGTCTACTTCTCCGTCTTCGAAGTAGTCTGTTACTTGTCCACCGTTCACATGTAATAATTGTAAGTTTGGAACATCTGCTGCAAGAGCTTTTTCAAGTGCGACTACTAGGACGCTTTCTTGAATTTCGATTCCAATATAGTTAATGTTTGGGTTTTGACGAGCCATTCCGCTCACGAATTGGCCTTTCCCAGAACCAATCTCAATATGGATTGGGTTGTTATTGCCAAAACGCTCATGCCATCTTCCCTTCCATTGCGCTGGATCTTGGATGACCATTTCTGGGTGAGCCGCTAAAGCATCTTTTGCCCAAGGTTTATTTCTTAATCTCACAGTCTAACTCCTGTCTAATCTTCTCTTGGTTTTCCGATACGATTATTGTAAATCGACTTCACCAAAAGAATTTTCTCATTCATTTCAAGGTATCGTCCCTCGAAGTGTGTTTTCTTAATGTAATTCAAGCAATTCATTAAAGCATACCATTCAATTCGCTGATAAATATTTGTAGAAAGCTGTAAACCATACATATCAAGCCATTCTCCCCATTGATGCACAGGGATATATTGCGTTAGTATCATTGTCAAATCAGAAACTGGATCAGCAAGCCGCACCATTTCCCAGTCTACAAGATAGAGCTTCTCGTCTTCAGATAACATGAAATTACGACGATCAAGATCTCCATGGCAAACTGTCTTCCCAACTTCACTTACCAGTGGAATAGTTTCAATCAAATAATTCAATACTTCGTTTAAAAAACGATGTGTTTGTAATCCCGATTGTAAATTATTCAAATATTCATCAATAAATTTCTGTGTGCTATATTCTTCACCTTGAATTTGCTGTAACATTTGTAAAAGATTTGGGGACTGATGGATTTGTTGTAACAGCTCGATGACTTCGATGGACCCCATTTCTTCCTTAGTAAGGGATCTACCAGTTAACCATTCTTGAGCCGTAATGACATCCCCATTACCCGCACGTTTGGTCCATATTAACTTAGGAGTGATACCTTCACCCGATAACACCGCTAAAAATGGTGAGGCGTTCCTTTTTAGAAACACGCGTTCATGGTCTTTTACTCCCATATATGCTTGACCGGTGTCTCCACCAATTGGATGAAGATCCCATCCTGAGTCCATGTTATATTCCATTTATTCCATCCCTAACGACAAATTCTATTGATTTCTATAATAAATCTATTCTTTTATTTTATGGTTTTATCCCCATACAGTCAAGCTCTTGACCTACTTTGATATATATATTCTATATTTTTCTTCTTTTCTTTAATAATCGATAACGTAAATAAAATTGAGTGAATAAAACTCCGAAAACCGGATAAAAAATAATCCCTACTAAAGCAATTACTTCACGCATTCCCATTACTGAAAAAATTCCAAGTACAATACCAGATGCGACCATCGTCCACATTAGGACTGATAAATTATCCTGAAGACGTGCGTTGTTATCTGCAAGAGAAGAAAAATGACTATTTTGCGTGTTGGCACTTTGGATAACACCAACGAGTTGGAATCCTAATAGCATCACAAGTAACGCATTGACGATAAAATTCCAATAATACTCTTGAGAAAATAATGCGACTACAAAACTGACAACCGCCAGTTGTAATAATAAACTCATATATTGACTCGTACGAACGACCGTACGACTCACTAAATAGCGGTGACCACTTGGATTCTTTCCAACAAGTACCTTCAATACAGCATCTAAATAAGAACGACGTTGGGCTTGAGGTTTATGAACCATTGGCACATCTACAAACAACGCATATAAACGATAAATTCGTTGCTGTCTTTCTAATTCCAATTCAATCATAGAATCGAAGCGGTATACAAAAGCAGCTTTCCCATAATAGTACTCGATAAAAATACTTAGAAGGATTGGAATCACTAATAATACAAATGACCACCCTTCAGAAATCCATAAAAACATTCCGAAGAAATTCGCTACTGCAATTAAGTAAATACCGAGTTTTTCTATCCATGTAAAATGAAGCACTCCACGATAAGCGTATTTCGTACAACGGAATAATAAATCTTTAAAGAGCACTTGTAAGAGGAATATCTTTGTGAACATACTCATATTCGTTCCAAAGGCTTGTGCTACGATTGGAAAGACAATTCCAGAGGAAGCCAGCATCACAAGTAGCGGAAGCGCCCAACTACGACGAATCGCTTTTTGTAAGTACGCCTTAAAGTCTTGCCCCACTACCGATAAAAAGATTCCATCGGCTGGTTCGAGCAACGTTGCTACACCGCCAAAGAATGGAACACTCGCTAGTAGAACTGCAAGTAACCCTAGTAAAGGCCATTCCAATACACGAATCGTTTGAATCCAATTCGAGTATTGCACCATGATAAAGCCAAATAAGAAAAATAAAACAATCAAGAAATGATCATTAAGCATATAGCGAATATACTTCATGCTTTTCTTTTGATATTTTCTTACCCTGGCCTCAAAAATTGTTGCACTATTCATGGGCATCGTCCCCTGTCGTTAATGCAAAGTAAATTTCCTCTAGAGAATTTTCTTCAATATTCGAAGTTGCTCGTAAGCCTTCGATATCGCCTTGCGCAATTACTTTTCCTTCGTGTAACACGATGAAACGATCACAATACTTCTCTGCCGTATCTAGTACGTGCGTCGACATTAAAATCGCTGCGCCTTTTTCTTTTTTCTCTTTTAAGACTTGAAGTAAGGTACGAATCCCTAGTGGATCAAGTCCTAAAAATGGTTCATCGACCACATAGACGGGCACGTCAAGCATTAATGCACAGACGATGAGCACTTTTTGCTTCATACCTTTTGAGAAATATGCTGGGAACCAATCCAATTGCTTCGTTAAGCGAAAAGCTTCCACGAGTTCCGTTGCATGAGCCATTGTCTCTTCGTTCATTTGATTATACGAACGAGCCACAAATTCAATATGCTCTCTAAACGTCAATTCTTCATAAAGAACTGGACTTTCTGGAATGACCGCAATCGACTGACGGTAGCCTCGTTGGTTTTCGAGGATACTAAGCTTCTCCACTTCCACTCTTCCGCTAAAAGGGGTAAGTTGCCCAATAATCGTTTTAATCGTCGTACTCTTTCCGGCACCATTCAAACCGATAAGCCCACAAATTTCACCAGGATTTACATCAAAAGTGATGTCTGTAATGACAGGAACTTTTGTATATCCTGCAGTTACATTGTTTAATTGTAGTGACATATAATTTCTCCTATCTAACTATTCTCTTCATTATACCATAAAGCCAAAAAAGTGTGAAAGAACGCTATATAAATGCACTTTCTCAAATTCAGCAAACTATAATCGAGTGAATTCGTTCTAGGGACAAAATAACAAATCTCCGTTCTGCAATCCTTTCATTTCAAGGCTTTTTTTGATACGATAGAGGTACAAACTCAAGGAGGAAATACCATGACAGATTGTATTTTTGATAAAATTATTAATAAAGAAATTCCAGCACATATCGTGTATGAAGATGACGTAGTACTCGCGTTCCTTGACATTTCTCAAGTGACACCAGGACACACACTGGTTGTTCCTAAAAAACATGTTGCCAATATCTTCGAATACGATGAAGACTTAGCAGGCGCAGTGTTTGCACGTATTCCTAAAATTGCACGTGCCGTTCAAGCATCAAACCCAGATATTAAAGGATTAAATATTTTAAGTAATAATGGTGAATTGGCATACCAAAGCGTCTTCCACTCTCATATCCACTTAATCCCACGCTATACAAAAGAAGATGGTTTTGGATTAAAATGGCACCCAACAAATCCAAATTCAGAAGTATTAGCAAAAATTGCGCAATCAATCCGCGAACAAATGGAGGCATAATCAATGAGTAAATTTCTAAAAGGTTTTATTTTTGGTAGTGTCATCGGTGGTGTCGTTGCCTTATTAAACAACCCAAGAAGTGGAAAAGAGAACCGCGAAATCTTATCCAAACAGATTCAGGAAGTTAGTCAAGAAGTCTCCGTTATTCATAACGGAAAAGCAACCCTTGAAAGAGGCATTAAAGAAATCCAAGAAGTGATTGTTCCACAAACAATGGCAGTTGTGAACTCTATTCAAGAAGAAGTAACCAAATTCCAATTGGAAAATAAACCGCGCTTCAGACGTATTCAAGATAAAATTCAAACGTTACAAACACATCTAAACGAAATGAAATAGAAGGTCTACTCTTATGATAAAATTATTTGCATCGGATATGGACGGTACTCTCCTCACAAATCATGTAGAGATTCATAAAAACAACGTCAAAGCTATTCGCAAATTGCAAAAATTAGGAAAACACTTCATCGTTTGTACCGGACGTGATTATCTTCAAGCCAATTTTGCACTCGAGCAGGCAAATCTACATCTTCCTGTAATTGCGATGAATGGCGCTCAGATTTTCGATAAAAAACATGACATTATTTGGGAAGTAACCATTCCCCATGACACCGTCTATACCCTATTGGACTACTTCGATTCGATTGACTTGGATTGGCAACTTGTAACTTCTGAAGGAAACTTTAGAAAGAACTACGCTCTCTTTATCAACAAGGTAATTGAACGAAAAAAGGTGGAAAGAAACAATTTAACACCTGAGCAACTAAAGGAAGAAATTAAGCAGCTAAAAATTCTTTTAGAAGCAACCGATGTTACTACTGCTGAAGAAGTGCTATCGATTCCAAATATTAAAGTGTTCAAGATTATCGTATCACACGATGATGGACCTACTTATTTCAAACCTATTCGTGACCATATTGATCAAGTGCATCCAAACCTCGTGGTCACTTCCGCATTTTATACCGATTTGGAAATCAACCACAAAGATGCTCAAAAAGGCATTGCCGTTGCCCACTACGCCGAAACACTTGGATTATCCATGAAGCAAACTTTTGCTATCGGCGATAATTTTAATGATGTTTCGATGATTCATGATGCTGGAATCGGTGTTGCAATGGGAAATGCTCCAGAGGCAGTTAAAGCTGTTGCTGATTTTGTGACAGACACCAATGTTAACGGCGGTGTGGCAAAAGCGATTTGGCGTGTCCTTGAAGAAGAAAAATAATGATGATTCTCTTCTCTTTTATTAGAGAAGAGATTTTTTATTCAACGACTGCTATGTTATATAATGTAACATGAGATGAGAGTTGATTTTTGCATTTTCAGAAAATCTTCCATATAATGGAAAAACCTTTTACATAAGGTAGATTTGGAGGAATATGTATGAACATAAAGAAATTTAGCTTGGGAGCTGTTCTAGTCACTCTATTGATGACTCTTCTATCCCTCGTTTCTCCGACAAATTCTGTAAAAGCAGAAACTAAAAAATATGTAATCGCAACAGATATTACATTCGCACCATTTGAATACCAAGATACAAATGGTGAATACGTCGGAATTGATATTGAATTAATGAAGAGTATCGCAGAGGCTGAAGGCTTCGAAGTAGAATTTAAGGCTCTTGGCTTTAATGCAGCTGTCCAAGCCCTAGAAGCTGGACAAGTAGACGCTGTTATGGCTGGAATGGGAATAACTGATGAACGTAAACAAAAATTCAACTTCACAGATAGTTACTATGACAGCGGAATCGGAATGGGAGTTTCAAAAAACTCTGACATCACAAGCCTTTCTGATTTAAAAGGAAAAAAAGTTGCTGTTAAATTAGGAACACAAGGTGCCACTTATGCTGAATCTATCAAGAGTAAATATGGCTTTACAATCACAACTTTTGAAGATTCATCAAGTATGTACCAAGATGTAATAGTAGGAAACAGCGACGCTTTATTTGAAGACTATCCAGTACTTGCCTACTCAATCACATCAAACAACTTACCTTTAAAAATGACAGACCATAACGAAAACAAAACAGAATATGGTGTTGCTGTGAATAAAGGTGAAAATGCTGAATTGATCACTGCTTTCAACAATGGTTTGAAAAAACTAAAAGAAAGTGGTAAGTATGATGAAATCATCAACAAATACACTACGAATGCTAATGAAAACACAGAAGCAACAAGCATTCTAGGTTTAATTAAAACAAACTGGAAAACTCTTGCAACTGGTTTATGGAATACGATTGTATTAACGGTTGTTGCTTTAATCTTTGCAAGTTTAATCGGTATTATCTTCGGTTTAATGAAAACAAGCCAAAACAATATCGTTCAAGCAATCGCAGGATTTTACATTGATATCATCCGCGGCGTTCCATTAATTGTATTAACGTTCTTCATTTACTTTGGAATTCCACAAGCCTTCGATATTACGATGCAACCATTCGTAGCAGGTGTTATCACCTTAAGTTTGAATGCTTCCGCTTATATCGCAGAAATTATCCGTGGGGGTATCCAAGCAGTTGATAAAGGCCAATACGAAGCTTGCATGAGTTTAGGTCTACCATATTCAAAAAGCATGCAAAAAGTTATCTTGCCGCAAGCGATTCGAATTATGGTTCCTTCATTCATCAACCAATTCGTTATCACATTGAAGGACACTTCTATCCTTTCAATTATCGGTATCGCCGAATTAACACAAACAGGTAAAGTCATCATCGCTCGTAACTTACAATCAAGTCAAATGTGGTTAATCGTCGGCGTGATGTACTTAATCGTAATTGTTCTATTAACGAAACTTTCAGCTCACTTAGAAAGGAATTTAAAATAATGGCTATTATCGAAGTTCAAAAACTACAAAAGAAATATGGCAACTTAGAAGTATTAAAATCCATCGACCTTTCTATTGAGGAAGGTGAAGTCGTTTGTATTATCGGACCTTCTGGTTCTGGTAAATCAACTTTTCTTCGTTGTTTAAACCGTCTTGAAAAAATTAATAGCGGTCATATCATCATTGACGGTCATGATTTAACAGATAAGAAAACTAACTTAAATAAAGTTCGTGAGGAAATCGGAATGGTGTTCCAACACTTTAACCTCTTCCCTCACCTAAGCGTTCTAGAAAATATCATTCTTGCCCCAGTGGAATTAGGTCGTGAGACAAAAGAAGCTGCAACAGAACATGCCATGGAACTCCTCGGCATGGTTGGCCTTGCAGACAAAGCAGATGTCTCTCCTAAATCTCTTTCAGGTGGTCAAAAACAACGTGTGGCTATTGCCCGTGCGCTTGCAATGAAACCAAAAATGTTATTATTCGATGAACCAACTTCAGCACTCGACCCTGAGATGGTTGGGGATGTATTAGAAGTAATGCAAAACCTAGCTAAAGAAGGAATGACAATGGTCGTGGTAACACACGAGATGGGATTTGCGCGTGAGGTTAGCGATCGCGTTATCTTTATGGATGGCGGTTATATCATCGAAGAAGGAACTCCTGCGGAAGTATTTGGTAACCCACAAAACGAACGTACTCAAAACTTCTTAAATAAAGTCCTTCACTAAAATTAAATACCAAATAGTAACGATCTTACTCCAAAGCACTTGGAATAAGATCGTTTTTTTGAGAAGAAAAAAACACTTCCTACATCAGTATGACAATCACACTGATGTAGGAAGTGTTTTAAAATTTCATTTATTAAAGAATCCGTAATACTTACTCTTTATCTTCTTTTGGTAGTAATACTTTACGTGATAAGTTAATACGTCCTTGTCCGTCGATTTCGATAACTTTAACCGTTACTTTATCGCCTAGAGCTAGTACATCTTCTACTTTACCAACGCGTTCGTACGCTAATTCAGAAATATGAACTAATCCATCTTTTCCTTTAGCAATTTCAACGAATGCACCGAATTTTTCGATACGGCGCACTGTTCCTTCGTATACTTGTCCAACTTCGATTTCACGTGTTAAATCTTCAATGATTTCTTTTGCACGTTGGATCATCGCAGCATCTGTAGAAGCGATTGATACGTGACCTTCTTGGTCGATATCGATTTTAACGCCTGTTTCGTCGATGATAGAATTGATTGTTTCACCACCACGTCCGATAACCACTTTAATCTTATCAGGGTGGATAGAAATCATTTCAATCTTAGGTGCATATGGGCTTAACTCTTTACGAGGTTCAGCAATTGTTGATGTTAATTCTTCAAGAATTTCAAAACGTGCTTTCTTCGCTTGTGTTAGGGCTTCACGTAAGATTTGTTCTGTAATCCCTTGAATCTTAATATCCATTTGAAGAGCTGTAATTCCGTCTTTAGTTCCGGCTACTTTAAAGTCCATGTCTCCTAAGTGGTCTTCTAACCCTTGGATATCTGTTAAGACTGTGTAGTTTGTACCGTCAGAAATAAGACCCATCGCGATACCTGCTACAGGTGCTTTAATTGGCACACCGGCAGCCATCAATGCTAATGTTCCCGCACAAATACTTGCTTGAGAAGAAGAACCGTTTGATTCTAATACTTCTGATACAAGACGGATTGTGTATGGGAAGTCTTCAGGACTTGGAATCACTTGTTTCAACGCACGTTCCCCTAGTGCACCGTGACCAATTTCACGACGACCTGGGCTACCAGCACGACCAACTGAACCTACAGAGAATTGTGGGAAGTTGTAGTGGTGAATGAATCGTTTTCCTTCTTCGATTCCTAAACCATCAATCACTTGGTATTCTCCAAGAGGTGCAAGTGTTGCTGAAGTTAATGCTTGCGTTTGTCCACGAGTGAATAAACCTGAACCGTGAACCCGAGGTAATAAGTCGATTTCTGAAGCTAATGGACGAATTTCGTCAATCTTACGACCATCAGGACGTACTTTTTCTTCAGTGATTAAACGACGTACTTCGTCTTTTTCTAAATTATCGACTAATTGAGAAACTTGTTTTAGAAGTCCAGCTTTTTCATCATT
Organism: Granulicatella sp. HMSC31F03; assembly: GCF_001807725.1. Lineage (NCBI taxonomy): Bacteria > Bacillati > Bacillota > Bacilli > Lactobacillales > Carnobacteriaceae > Granulicatella > Granulicatella sp. HMSC31F03. The sequence continues at coordinate 32,863 of NZ_KV790851.1, forward strand.
TTCTTCTAAGACAGCTTCGAAGTGCTCGATGGCTGTTTCTTTCACTTTTTCGATGTTTGCTTCACGCGCTAATTTTTCTTCTGTTTGAATCGCGTGAACCATGGCTTGGCTGAATAAATCTTTTACTTGTGCTTCGATAGCTGAATCGAATGAAAGTAAAGTCACTTCCATTTTTTCTTTACCAACTTCGCGAACGATTTCTTCTTGGAAAGCCACTAATTTTTTGATTTCTTCGTGACCAAATAATAATGCTCCAAGCATATCTTCTTCGTTCACTTCTTTAGCTGAACTTTCTACCATGTTGATCGCAGTTGCTGTACCGGCTACAGATAATTCGATATCTGAGTTGTCTTTTTGTTCAGTAGTTGGGTTAATCACGTATTCACCGTTTACACGACCTACGTCTACCCCAGCAATTGGTCCATCAAATGGAATATCTGAAATACATAATGCTAATGAAGAACCAAACATTGCAGCCATTTCTGGTGGGCAGTTAGGATCTACTGACATTACCGTATTTGTGATTTGTACTTCGTTACGGAAACCTTCCGCAAACATTGGACGAATTGGACGGTCAATAAGACGCGCTGTAAGAGTAGCATGTTCGCTTGGGCGACCTTCACGTTTGATAAAACCTCCAGGGATTTTACCAGCAGCATACATTTTTTCTTCATAGTTTACTGTTAACGGGAAGAAATCTGTATCTTTTGCTTGTTTTGTACCAACAGCCGCTGTTAAAACAACAGTATCACCGTAACGTACTAACACTGCACCATTGGCTTGCTTTGCTAATTGGCCGATTTCAACTTGTAATTGACGTCCGCCCCAGTTATAGCTAAAAACTTTCTTTTCTGACATAACTAATCTCCTTTTCTCTTATTTACGTATCCTCCAGACCTACTTTTAGAAATGAAAACGTTCGACGCGTTCGAGCGCTTTTATTTCTAAAGTAAGGTGACTCCAGAAGATACAAAGTTTGTCATACAGAGTCATTTTACCATAACTGCCCATTAAGTACTATTTTTTTGTAAACAAAAAACGAGTGAGTTATTCTCTTTTCTAGAGAATAAACTCACTCATCTTACTATTGTTATTTACGAATGAAGAAATTAAAGAGTGACTACATTTCCTTGTTCGAAAATAGTGAATTCTTTTGTTTCTAGGTTTGCTTCAAGACGTGCTTCGGCAGCACCAGAAGCATCTTTACGTGTAATCACGATTGTGTTTTCAGTTGGAGTTTCTACTTCAAAAGAACCTTCTAAATCAAACGCTTTTGATGTATTTCTAAAGCGTAATAAGTTGATTAGTTTTTTCACGACTGGACGTTCTACTTCACGGTCGATTTCTTCTAAAGTGTAATAATGACGGTTGATGTTGCGACCTTCTTTTGAAGATTCTAATAACTCGATGTCATTTTCTCCAGCAAGTAATCCCACGTAGTAAATTTGTGGAATACCAGGCGCAAAACATTGCAACACACGTGATAATAAGTAACTTGCATCATCATTTCCTAAAGCACTGTAGTATGTGCTGTTAATTTGATAGATATCTAAGTTATTGTACTTTTCACTTGAGTAGATTCGTTTTACGTTGGCGCCTACATCGTATAATTTGTTTGAAGTGTAATCTAACTCTTCATCTGTTAATAAGTCTCTAGCATCCACGACACCGATTCCGTCATGCGTATCCAGTGTTGTAAATTGCTTCATCGGACTCATTTGTAACCAGTTGGCTAATCGATTTGATTTACCTGAATATAGTGAATATAACACTACCATTGGTAATGCAAAGTCATAAACGAAGTAATCATGGTCTGCAATCTTCATTTGAATTGAATAATGCTCATGAATTTCAGGAAGCAATTCCACTTGGTATTTCGCTGCTTCATCACGAACTTCATTTAATAAATCCCAAATATCTGGCTCTACGAAGAAGTCGTTTGTATCGAGTTTCTTTACTGCATAAGCAAATGCGTCTAAACGAATTAATGAGCATCCGTGACTTGCCATATCTTTAATCGTTTCACGAATAAACTCTTTCACGATTTCTTTACGAACATCAAGGTCGATTTGCTCTTCCCCGAATGTGTTCCATACTTCTTCAGTCGTTCCATCCGCAAAATGAACAGTTTGGAATGGCGCTTTATCTTTACGTTTATAAATCAAGTCGATATCTGCTTGATTTGGACGACCTTCTGGGAAAAACTCATGGATACGAATAAACATATCTTTGTAAGGTGAGTTTTCGTGATTTTTTACAAAATCTTGGAAGAATTTAGACTCACGAGAAATATGGTTAATCATGAAATCAAACATTAAATAATATTGTTCCCCTAGAGCATCCACATCTTCCCAAGTTCCCAGAAGCGGATCTACACGCGTGTAGTCGCTTGGAGCAAATCCTCTATCCCCTGTAGACGGGAAGAATGGGAGTAAATGTACCCCACTAATCGCGCCTTGGAAATGTTTATCCAAAACGCCTTTTAAGTCCTTCATATTGCTTCCCATGCTGTCTGAGTAAGTGATCAGCATTGCTTCGTTTTTAATTTGCATGGAATTCACCGTGTCCCTTCATTCAATCGATTTAGTTTAATTTCCAAATGTCACGGTTGTAGTCTTCGATTGTACGGTCACTTGAGAAGAAGCCGGCCATTGCGATGTTTGTCACCACTTTAGCATTCCATTCGTCTCTGTTTTCGAAATCGCGATACATACGTTCTTTTGTTTCAATGTAATCTTCTAAGTCTAATAATGTCATGAACCAGTCTTTAGTTGTTAATTCGTGGTATAAACGTTCTAGACGTTCTTTATTTCCTACTTCAAGTAAAGCGTCACTCTTCACGAATTCTACTAATGGACGGATTGCATCTCTCTTAGCAAACTCGCCAGCGTTGTAATCGCCTTTTTCATAGTGCGCAATGACTTCATTACTCTTTTCACCGAAGATATAGATATTGTCGTCACCAACAAGTTCGTGGATTTCCACGTTCGCACCGTCTTCAGTACCAAGAGTTAATGCCCCGTTTAGCATGAATTTCATATTTCCTGTTCCGCTGGCTTCTTTTGAAGCAAGAGAAATTTGTTCAGAAATATTACATGCTGGAATTAAGTGTGTTGCTGCTGTTACATTGTAGTTTTCAACCATTACGACTTGTAAGTGTGGGCTTACTTCTGGGTCATTTGCGATTAATTCAGATAATGAAAGAATTAAATGAATCACGTCTTGGGCAATGACATATGCAGGTGCAGCTTTCCCACCAAAAATAATGGTGATTGGTCTAGCTGGAATGTTTCCGCTCTTGATATCTAAATATTTATGAATCACATATAAAGCGTTCATTTGTTGACGTTTATATTCGTGCATACGTTTGATTTGGATATCAAAAATAGAATTTTCATTCACTGTGATGCCTTGCTTTTCTTGCAAGTAAACACTTAAACGTCTCTTGTTATCACGTTTAATCTTGTCTAATTTTTCGCGAACAATCGCATCATGACGGAAAGCTTTCAACGCTTCTAATTTAGAAGCATCCTTACGCCACTCTGTTCCAATTGTTTCATCTAATAATTTAGCTAGTTCTGGGTTGGCATGCATTAACCAACGACGGAATGTAATCCCATTTGTTTTGTTGTTGAATTTCTCAGGATAGATTTCGTAGAAATTCTTTAATTCACTTTCTTTTAAGATATCTGTATGCAGTGCCGCAACACCGTTTACGCTATATCCGTAGTGAATATCCATATGCGCCATGTGAACACGGTCCTGCTCGTCGATGATGGCTACTGATGGGTCTTCATATTTTGCTTTTACGCGAGCGTCTAATTCTTTAATAATTGGCACTAAATGTGGCACTACTTTTTCTAAGTATGCTAAAGGCCATTTTTCTAACGCTTCTGATAAGATTGTGTGGTTTGTGTAAGCTGTCATTGCAGATACGATTTCCACTGCTTCATCAAATTCAATTCCACGTTCCCCAAGTAAACGAATTAATTCAGGAATCACCATTGATGGGTGCGTATCGTTAATTTGAACTGTTGCGTATTCCGCTAAGTCGTGTAAGTTACTTCCTTTAGCAAGTGCTTCGTCGATTAATAATTGAGCACCATTACTTACCATGAAGTATTGTTGATAAATACGTAGTAAGTGTCCTGCTTCATCACTATCATCTGGATATAAGAATAAAGTTAAGTTTTTAGCGATTTGAGTTTTATCAAACTCAATTGAATCACTTGTAACTAAAGACTCGTCAATTGAATCCACATCGAATAAGTGTAATTTATTTTTAGTTGATTGTTCATATCCTAAAACATCGATATCAAACATTTTTGAAGTCAATGTAAAGTCAGCAAACGGTACTTTATAAGAAGTTTCTGTTGGAACTAACCAGCTTTCAGGTGTTAACCAAACGTTTGGCACAGCATCTTGTTGGTTATCTTTGAATTTTTGTTCGAATAAGCCATAGTGGTAGTTTAATCCAACACCGTCTCCCGTTAATCCAAGAGTTGCGATGGAATCAAGGAAACACGCAGCTAGACGTCCTAGACCCCCATTTCCTAAAGATGGTTCTAATTCGATTTCTTCGATTTCAGCTAATGAATGTCCAGCTTCTGATAGCACTTCTTTCACTTCATCGTAAAGCCCTAAGTTAATTAGATTGTTTGATAATAATTTACCGATTAAGAACTCAGCAGAAATGTAATACACTTTTTTCTTACCATTATTTTGTGGTAAGGCTGCACTTTTTTCTTTCGTAAATTGTAATAATGCTAAGTAAACTTCTTCTTTTGTGCAGTCTTTTAAAGACTTTTCTAAGTTTCCTTCTACATATTGTTTAAAATTTTTCATTGTTCTCTCCTTTTTGGTTTGCGTGAGGTTACTTTTCTTCCTCTACTAACTCCTCTTCAATTTCCACTTCATCATGATGTGGGTTCGCACGATCATACAATTCAGTAATCCCAAGTAAGAATTCTTCTACAGCCTCTGTTAACTGCTCTTTGGTCATTCTCCATACCCAGTTTCCTCCGAGCGTACTTGGAATGTTCATACGAGCCGTCTCATCTAATTGTAGTAGATCTTGCATTGTTGCAACTGTCATTCGACTAACCGAACCATATAACCCACGTAGTAAAGCATAGCTAATTGGTTCCTCATCACGTCGATTTAAGTAACGATTACAAAATTCTCTTGTTTCTGTTGGAACCGACTTATACCATCCTAATACTGTATCATTATCATGTGTTCCTGTATAGGCAACCGCATTGACTGGATAATGATGAGGTAAATCTCCACTCTTAGGATTTTCACCCATAAATCCAAATTCCAGAATTTTCATTCCTGGGAAACCAGTAGCTTCACGAAGATTGATGACATCTTCATCCATAAATCCTAAATCTTCAGCAATAATCGGCAGATCTCCAATTTGTTCCTTTACTGCTTTAAACAAATCATATCCTGGGCCCTTCACCCATTTCCCAATTGTTGCATTTTCAGCCTCTGCTGGAATTTCCCAATAAGCTGAGAAACCTCTAAAGTGGTCAATACGAACCACATCAAACAATTCAAAGCTCGCTTTTAGTCGTTTGCTCCACCAAGTGAACCCATCTTCTTTCATTGCTTCCCAATTATAAATTGGATTCCCCCATAATTGACCTAGCGGAGAAAAATCATCTGCAGGACATCCAGCAACACAAAGTGGATTTCCTTCTGCATCAGTTTTGAAGTAATGTGGTGTTGCCCACATTTCCACACTGTCCGCAGCTACATAAATTGGCATATCGCCAATAATTTGAATAAAGTTGTCATTCGCGTATTTTTTCAAAGCATGCCACTGTTCATCAAATAAGAATTGTGTCACACGGTGATACTCTAATTTTTCTGCAAGACGTAAGCGATATTCTGCTAATGCATCTTTTTGACGACGTTTAATCGCTTCGTCGCTCCAAGCTGTCCACGGTTTCATATCAAAGGATTCTTTAATCGCCATGTACTCAGCAAATGGCTCTAACCATTCTGCTTTTTCTGCAACAAATTTTTCGTATGCAGGAGTTTTTCCTTTAGATAGAAAAGCAGCCACTGCTTTTTCTAAAACAGGTCGACGTTTTTCATATAATAATGCGTAGTCAACCGTTGTTTCTTCAGCGCCCCAATTCATCTCAACATCTTCTTTACTTAGAAGTCCTTCTTCTATTAAAAGATCGAAATCGATAAAGTTTGTATTTCCAGCAAAAGCCGAAAAAGATTGATATGGAGAATCTCCATAGCTAGTTGTTCCTAATGGTAAAATTTGCCAATAAGTCTGTTTCGTACGAACTAGAAAATCTACAAAATCAAATGCAGATTTACCGAAAGTTCCGATTCCATATTGACCAGGTAATGATGAAATATGCATTAACACACCTGATTCTCTATTGCTCATATATTTGATACCTCTCTCCTTAATCAGTATATTTATCCATGTAAGCGCAATAATTCGCGCAACCGTTTGCTTTAATATTAGAGTATTTTTTTTAATAAAACAAGTATTATTTTATAAGTTTTTAATACATCTTGAATATACAAGGATAAAATAAACTTAATTTCTATTTAATTCAACCAAAAACCACTTATATTCAGTATTTTTTATTCCTTTAATTTTTTTTTAACAAAATACTTGCAAACGGTTTATGGAAGCGGTATACTAAAACCAGTTAAGAAATCGTTTGCGTAATCTACAACGAATTTTAAGGAGGAAAATATTATGGCAAACAAATGGTTTAAAAAATCTTTAATGGTTGGCTTAGCTGGTTTAGCTTTAGCAGGCTGTGCAAGCGGAGGTAACCAATCAAACTCTTCTAATGGAGGCTCTGAAAGCAAAAAAGAATTTACTTTATATAGTAATAAGAGCGAAATCCAAGAAGCCCTAACAGCATATGCTAAAGAATGGGGAGACAAAAACGGAGTTAAAGTTAATATTAAAACTTGTTCTGGTTCATGTAAGATTTCTGACCAACTAAAAACTGAATTTACTGCAGGTACTGCACCAGACGTATTCGTAATTGAAGGTCAAGCTGGATATGATTTGTGGAAAGACAACCTACAACCATTAAAAGGTGACTGGATTGATAAAACTGAGTTTGAATTTAAACAAGGTAACGACGTATACGGATTCCCAGTATCTGTAGAAGGATACGGATTAGCTTACAACAAAGAAATCTTAACTAAAGCTGGAATTGATCCTGCTACTCTAACTTCTTTTGAAGCAGTTGAGAAAGCAATGGCTACTTTAGAAAGTAAAAAAGATGAATTAGGATTATCTACTGTTGTTGCTACAGCAACTAAAGAAGGTGAAACTTGGATCATGGGTATCCATGACTTCGGTGCTTACTTAAGTAGTGGTCTTCCAAATGGTGATCGTTCAGTTACAAACCAAGTGCTTAAAGGTGAAATGGATAAAACTCGTTTAGAAAACTACACTAACTGGGTTGAATTATTATTCAAACATACTGATAAGAAACTCTTAACAGTTGGTACTCAAGAAGATATGGACTCAGCATTTGCTTCAGGAAAAGCTGCTTTCCTACACCAAGGTAACTGGAAAGATCCTAACTTAAAACAATTAAATGCTAACTTCGAAATGGGATTCATTCCTTATCAAACTTTAGGTAAAGATAAAAATGCTGATGGATTATTCATCGGTGCTCCTTCTTACTATGTAGTGAACAAAGATACTAAAGCTTTAGATTCTATCAACAAATTCTTCAACGACTTAGCTGATACTAAAGAAGGTCAAGACTACATCGTAAACAAAGCGAACATGATTTCTCCATTTGCTAACACTACTGAGAAACCATCTGCTCCATTATCTCGTTTCTTAGCAGAATGGGTTAGCGCTAAAAAACCTGTTTACTCATTTGACAACCCATACTTCATGCCTGACAACTTCTTAATGAACAAATTAGGACCAATTTACGGTCAATATGCTCAAGGTTCAATTGATAAAGCTAAATTCCAAGAATTAATTATCAACCAAATTAAAGAAGTGCCAAGCTTGATTAAAAAATAATCAATAATATTGTAGTAAACAAACCCACAGCTGCCTTTTAGTGGCTGTGGGTTATGTGCTACAATAGGTATACATACAGGTGCTACCCCACCTGGAAATTATTAAAAGGAGGAACTCTCTCATGTCTAAAAACAAGAAAGCCTTAAGCAGAGATGATCGTGCAAAACGCAATTTTTATAGATTAGTTTTACCAGCATTTATCATTTTTGCACTCGTTATTATTGTGCCTTTCTTCTTAGGGTTCTACTATTCATTAACCGACTGGAAGAGCGTTACACAAACCAACCTACAATTTGTAGGTCTAAAAAACTTTACAGAAAGTTTGGCTGACACTCGCTTCCAATATTCTTTAATGATTACTGTGATTTTTGCGTTATTCAACGTTGTCGTGGTAAACATTGTGTCATTTAGTCTTGCCTTACTTGTATCCAGCAAGATTAAATTAAAAGATATATTCCGCGCAGGATTCTTTATTCCAAACTTAATCGGGGGACTTGTTCTTGGTTATATTTGGCAATTCATCTATAACTCAGTATTTCCTGCTTTAGGACAATTAATCGGTAGCCAATTCTTAATCGATAACTTGTTCCTTGGTGATGTGAAATTAGCTGTGACTGCATTAATCATTACTAATACATGGCAATATGCTGGATATATTATGATGATTTATTTTGCAGCTTTACAAAATGTACCTTCAAGTCTAGTTGAATCTGCTTCACTTGACGGTGCAAATGCATGGCAGTGTCTACGTCACATTATCATTCCAATGGTAATGCCAGCGTTCACTGTATCGCTCTTCTTGACTATTACTAACTCATTCAAGATCTTCGATGTGAACTTCTCATTAACAGGTGGTGGTCCTTCACTACTATGGCATGACAAAGCCATTCAAAGTACTGAGTTTATTACAATGAACATTTATAATACTGCTTCAGGTGATAACTTAATGGCTTTAGGTCAAGCTCGTGCAGTTATCTTATTCTTTATCTTGGTAGTAATCAGCTTGATTCAAACTTCAATCACTAAACGGAAGGAGATTGACTTATAATGAAAAAACAAAAATTGGGAATCTTACTTCTAGAAATTTTAGGAGTCATCCTTTTCTTACTATTCTTGAGTCCAATCGTTCTTTTAGTGATTAACTCAGCTAAAAGCTCTGCTGATATTCTTTCAGATCCGTTAGCTTTACCTGCAAGTTTTGGTCAACTATGGACTAATATCGTTACAATTTGGAATAACCCTTCCATCAATTACCCATCATCATTTTTATCATCAACGATTATTACTGTGATTTCTCTTTTCACGATCACTCTATTTTCGGCTCTTGCTGCATGGGGACTTGTTCGTTTCCGTTCAAAAGCTTCGACAGTGATTTTCTTCATTTTCGTAGCTTCAATGGTTATTCCTTTCCAAGTCGTAATGTATCCACTTGTTACTTGGTTTAAAGTTTTAAGTGATGCGATTACTACCCCATTATTTGGATTTAGCTTATTACGTTCTTATCCAGGGATTATCTTAGCGTATACTGGTTTCGGTATGTCACTATCAGTATTCATGTTCCACGGATTCATTAAAGGGGTGCCTTTAGAAATCGAAGAAGCTGCGGAATTAGATGGATGTAACAAAATGCAAACATTCTTCTACGTAGTACTTCCAATCTTAAAACCCATCTACGTTACAATCTTAATCTTGAACGGTATCTGGATTTGGAACGACTTCCTATTACCACTTCTATTACTTGGTAAAGGAAATGCGATTCAAACATTACCGATCGCGGTATCAAACTTTGCCGGATCATTTACAAAACAATGGGATATGATTCTAACATCTACATTACTGATTATGTTACCAGTAATCATCTTATTCCTATTCGCTCAAAAACATATCATGAAAGGTATGGTTGACGGAGCAATCAAATCATAGTTCCTTAAATGCTCTGGGCGTGAAAATAACAGTTTTCATGCCCAGATTTTTTATTTCAATAATCACTCTACTAGGAAAGGAGGAATATAGATGGCATCCACTATTAAGGATGTTGCAAAGCTTTCTGGAGTCTCCCCTTCTACTGTTACAAGAGTACTTCAAGACAAATCTAGTATAAGTGAAGCGACGAAGAAAAAAGTACGTGAGGCCATGGCTTCACTGAATTATCATCCCAATGTTAATGCAAGAAGCTTAGCAAGTAATAAAACAAATGTCATCGGCGTTGTTCTTCCCAAAGACTCAGATATCTTTTATCAAAATTCATTTTTCCCTGCGGTAATTCGAGGAATTTCGCAAACAGCAGCGGACCATCAATATTCGATACAATTATGTACTGGAAAAGATACGAATCAACGTTTAGCCATTCTAAAAGATACGATTCTTGGAAAACGTGTAGATGGACTCATCTTCCTGTACGGAGAAATTGAGGACCCCCTTGTTGAATTTGCGATTGATCAAGAATTTCCGGCTGTTGTAATCGGAAAAACATTATCCCCTCTTATTTCATTTGTTGATAATAATAATGAAAAAGCAGGATTTGATGCAACAGAATATATTATTCAAAAAGGAGCAAAATCTATTGCATTCATCGGTGGTCGCGACCAATTATTTGTATCCCGAGACCGATTAAAAGGATATGAAAAAGCTCTAAAAAAATATGATATCCCAATAAATGATAGCCTTATTGCTCAAGTATCTGAATTTACGAGGGAACAAGGATACCATACTTTAAAAGAACTTCTTAAAGAAGGAAATATTGATGGTCTAGTAACAGCAGACTCTCTCTTTACAGAAGGAGCTGTTCGATATTTAAATGAAAAACATATTCATTTGCCTATTATCACTTTTGACTCGGTACAACCTTCTGTTCGAATTGATGCTTATGTTGATATTCATACATTAGAGTTAGGACGTTCTTCGTTTAAATTATTACGAAATGTGATTAAATCCTACAATAATAAAAATATGATGTGTTACAGACAAATCATTGATCACTCTATAAAAGAAATGTAAAATAGTAAGGCACAAGTTCCAAATAATTGGGACTTGTGCCTTTTTTTAATCATTTATATTTTGCAATATAACTTATAAATTATAAGTTATATTAATCTTCTTATTTTTCTATAATAAATATCCATCAAAAAACTCCCAAGCACGAATGCATGGGAGTTCTTCCATTTGTTTAAGATTAACGACGTAAGCCTAAACGGTTGATTAATTCACGGTAACGTTGAACATCTTTGTTACGTAAGTATGCTAATAAGTTACGACGGTGACCAACTTTTTTCATTAATCCACGGTTTGAGTGGAAGTCTTTTTTATGAACACGGATGTGGTCATTTAAGTGGTTGATTTCGTAAGTTAATACAGCGATTTGTACTTCTGGTGAACCAGTGTCTCCTTCGTGTAATGCATACTCTTTGATGATTTCGTTTTTCTTTTCTTTAGAAATTGCCATTTCTAAACACCTCTTTCTTTTAATTTATGCCTTGTACTGAGTAAAACGTTGGTGATTCGCAAAACTCTGTAAAAGGTCTGTGCATTAAGCACTTATTCAATGTACCTTATTTTCAGTAAAATTGCAAGCTTCTTAATCTATTTTTTGAATATCAATACGGTTAAAATATGCATGATTTGGTTTTAATGGTTGTCCTGCCATCAATTCATCTACAGTCACCAATTCGTAACCTTCTGCTTGTAAATATTCAATAATTGTTGGTAATGCCTCTACTGATTCTTCATGAATATCATGCATCAATAAGATTCCACCATTATGAGCATTTTCCTTAATATGCTCAATTGTTTTGGCTGCATCCCTATATTTCCAGTCTAGCGAGTCAATCGACCAGTTCACTATAGCAATACCTGCTTGCTCCGCTACCATTTTATCAAAACCACCATATGGCGGACGCAAACTCATTGGTCTTAAACCACCTGAAGCTTTGGCAATGAGGTCTGAAGTGTTATGAACCTCTTTATACACTTCGTCTGCTGATTTCTTTGGTAATAAAGGATGACTATAACTATGGTTTCCAAGTTCGTGTCCTTCAGCCACAATTTGCTTAATAATAGACTCATTACCTTCTACATGACTTCCTACGATATAAAATGTTGCATGAGCGTTATATTTTTTTAGAATTTCTAGTACTCTTGGTGTTGTTTCAGGTCGGGGGCCGTCATCAAACGATAAAGCAATTCTCTTCTTACCTAGTTTTTCTTTAACAGCTGCAAGATATTGTGTATAGTTCTCTTTCTCTGTTTCCGGAATCATATTTTCATTCATATATGCAAAAAGCTCGGTAAAAGGAATTGTCCATTCTGCATCTGAATCGTTTGTGTCTTTGTATTTTATACGAATTCCATTTTGAATGATTGACGTATCTAGTTTCTTCCAATTGTTATCTTTAAATTGAGTAGTAATTTTATCTGTTTGCTCATCAGATAGTCCATTTGCTTTAGATTCATCTAATGCTTTCTTTACAAAAAAGTTAGATACTGCTAAATCATTATTAAAGAGTTTTGAAATTTCAAATGGTTGTAAAGTATCTGCGAAAACAAGTTTATGTGTTAACTCCGAAAATTCTTTCTGTTCAAAACCACGATCCTTTTGTTGATATACAGATACATAGTAATGAATATCATTTACGTTCGAAATAACTTTTGTTTGATAGGCTTTTAAAAAAATCAAAGTTTTCTTTGAAGCACCCGCGTATTTTTCTAACACCGTTTGTTTTAAAGTCGAAATCTGCTCAGCAATAGAAGCAACTTCATTTCCAGAACTATCTGTAGGGATTAATTCCTGAATTTCAATGTTGCCATTCGTTTCATCTTTAACCGTAAAATTTTCGTTATATTTTTTTGTGTCGTCTTGTTCAACTTGAATAATACGTTTTAATTCTTCTTCATTAAATTGATCTGCCATAATACGATGAATCGTTAATAATTCAAATACTAAAATAGCTAGAGTTAAAACTCCAATTACCCAAAAAATAGTTTTAGGAATTTTCTTTTTCGGTCTTTTCTTTTTAGAATCCTTCCCACCGAATCGTTGGTTCTCTTGATTCTCCTCTTGAACTGCCTCTTCCTTCAAATCAGTCTCTAGCATTTCTTCAGGATTTTTTGTATATTTATTTTCTTTTTTTGAATGTTTTTCTTTGCCATTATTGGCTCTTCGTTGAATGACCTTCTCCATTCTCCACGACCCCTTATTAAATACTATTTTTCTTTTTTCTGACAGTCCGGACAAACCCCATAAACTTCCATTCGATGTCCTCTAACTTTAAACCCTGTTAATTGTTCTGCTGCTTTTTCAACATCATCTAAAACTGGATAATATAAATCCACTACTTTCCCACAAACATCGCAAACAGCATGATAGTGCTGTCCTAAATCAAAATCGTATCGACTGGCACTATCTCCATACATTAATTCCTTAACAACACCCTCTTTAATAAACAGGTTTAAATTGTTATATACTGTCGCCACACTGACTTGAGGATATTCTCTTGTTAATTCAGTATAAATCTCTTCCGCAGTTGGATGAGTATCCACGCTAGCTAAAAATTCTAGCATTGCCACTCTTTGAGGGGTAATACGAACTCCTTTACTACGTAATTTCTTCACTACTTGATTAATTTCTTCTTTTCTCATATATTTCCCTAATTTCTAATACAGATTACGTCGATTTTGATACTTTATTCTCTCAAATTTCCAAGGAAAAATCAAGTTATTCATTTAATATTTTTGTAACATTGTAATGTTTTTGTAATAAAAAAGATTTGCCCCAATAATAGGGCAAATCTTTCTACTATTATTTTTTAAAAAGCTTATTGTACTGCATCCCTTCTCGAAGTGCGGAGGTATCTGTTCCTAATGCTTCTGCTATTGTATAAGCAAATTCGAAACTTGCAGCTGCACCACAACCCGTGATGATTTTTCCATCTTTCTCAACTAACGTTCCTGTATAAATTCCGTCATTAATTTCATCTTCAAAACCGGGATAGCAAGTAAATTTTTTCTTTTTCAGCAATCCTGCCCTATGTAGGACAATTGACGCCGCACAGATTGCTGCAATAATTTTCCCTTTTTTCGAATATTCTTTCAGTTTTTGAATTAGGAAATCATTTTCTCTTAAATGATGAGCTCCTGGAATTCCACCTGGAAGGACTAATGCATCAATTTGAGCCCAATAAAAGGTTTCTAATTCATCATCTGTCTTCACTGAAATTTTATGAGAACCCGTAATAACTTGTCCATCAATGCCAACTGTATGAACAATATGACCTGCTCTTCTCAAAATATCAACTGTAGCAAGGCCTTCAATCTCTTCAAATCCTTCCGCTAAGAATACAACGACATTTGCCATAGGACAGCCTCCTCTTATTTTTTGAACAAGCCCATTACTCCACGAGTAATCACTCGGCCTACTTCACGTCCAACGCTAGACATAATATTTTTGGTAAAGCGATCCATCGCAGAATCACCTTTCTTAGTTGCTGCTTGTCGTGCTTGACGTTCTAGTTCTCTTTCTTGACGTTCACGTTCTTTTTCTTCTAATTTAGCCTGTTTTTCAGCCTCTTTTTGTGCAAGAGCTTCTTGTTTTTCAGCTTCTTTACGTTCTGCTTCTGCTTGTTTTTCAGCTTCTCTTTGAGCTAAAGCTTCTTCTTGTTCTTGTTGAAATTGTTGTTCTAATGCTAATAGTTGCTCATGAGCAGACTCACGGTCAAACATTTCAGCATATTTATCATAGAATGGAGATTGATTTACTAGCTGTTGACGAACAAAAGCATCAACCGCATCTAATTTACTCTTTGGTGGGTAAATAGAAACCACTTCTGCAAAACTTGGAGATCCATCTTCCTGTAAAGTAGAAACTACCGCATCCCCTACTTTTAGATTCGTAATCACTGAAACTAAATCTTTTCCTTCTTCTTGACGGAAAGTTTCAGCTACTGATTTGACATTTTTTTGCTCAGCTGGCGTAAACGCACGTAAGCCATGTTGGATTCGATTCCCTAACTGACTGGCTACCGCATTAGGAATATCCGTTGGATTTTGTGTTACGAAGAAAATACTAATTCCTTTCGAACGAATTAAACGAACAATTAATTCAATTTTTGCTTGTACAGCTGGGTTGCTTTGATTGAATAATACATGTGCTTCGTCAAAGAAGAATACTAGTTTTGGTTTGTCTAAATCTCCTACTTCAGGTAAGTTTTCATATAACTCTGATAAGAACCATAATAAGAAAGTTGCATATAATTTAGGTGTTTGGAACAACTTTTCAGAAGATAATACATTGATGGTTCCACGTCCACTTGCATCTGTTTTAAATAAATCGCCAATTTCAAAAGCTGGTTCTCCAAAGAACTGATTTCCACCTTGTTGTTCTAAAACTAATAGGCTACGTAAAATAGTACCAATAGATTGTTGCGCAATATTTCCATATAAATTACGTAATTCAGAAGCATGAGCTCCAACATAATTTAACATTGCACGTAAATCTTTAATATCAATTAATAATAAACCTTGTTCATAAGCAACTTTAAACGCAATGTTTAAAATGCCTTCTTGCGTTTCATTTAATCCTAACAGCTGAGATAATAAAATAGGTCCCATTTCTGAAATGGTTGTACGAATATTAATTCCGTTTTCTCCAAAAATATCCCAAAACGCTACAGGATAAGAACTTGGTTCAAAATCTTCTACGTGTACTTTTTTTAATCGTTCAGCAATCTTTTCAGTTACTTCACCTTTTTCGGCAAGGCTAGCTAAATCTCCTTTAATATCAGAAAGTAATACAGGTACACCAGCTTCACTTAATTGTTCAGCAAGAACTTTTAGAGTAACAGTTTTCCCTGTACCTGTGGCTCCAGCAATTACTCCATGTCGATTTAATTTATTCGATAATAATTGAGCTGGCTTTGATCCATACCCAAAAGAAATTGTTTGAGTCATAATACTCCTCCTTCAGATTTATTTCTACTCCTTAACAATAGTACAGAAAGCGCTAAAATTCCACTAAAATGTTAAGTTTTAATTAGATTAGTTGACTTGTTTTGAAGTTCAAAGTATATTACTCTTGTATGAACTATACTACCAAAGGAGAATTCTCTTATGAAATGGAAAATAATTGCGGATTCTGGTTGCGATTTACGCGAAATCGAGAATCTAGCACCAAATACTGAATATATTAATGTACCATTAACTGTCCAAGTGGGCGAGAAACATTATAAAGACGATGCAACATTAGATATTGATGCTATGATGATTGAAATGTATGAATCCAAGGAAAAAACTGCTTCTGCTTGTCCAAGTCCAGATGCTTTTTTAGAGGCCTATAGAGGTGCTGAAAATGTTATTGCCATTACAATTACTGGTGGTCTATCAGGAAGTCAAAATAGTGCTCAATTAGCCAAAAAAATGTTATTAGAAGAAGCCCCTGAAACAAATATTGAAGTCTTCGATAGCCTTTCAGCAAGTGGTGAAATGGTTCTATTTGTCCAAAAGGCAAATGAACTGATTGCTCAAGGACTTTCTTTTGAAGAAGTGGTTGCAGCATTAAAAGAATATTTAGCGAGCACTAAACTATTATTTGCTCTTGCTCGTGTCGATAACCTAGTAAAAAACGGTCGATTAAATAAATTAGTCGGCGCCGTTATCGGAATGCTCAATATCCGCTTAGTCGGTGACGCTTCACCAGAAGGAACACTAAACTTACTTCACAAAGCAAAAGGTCAAAAGAAAGCTGTTCAAGCAGTTTGGTCTGAAATGAAAAAAAATGGCTACAAGGGTGGTCGTGTGGTTATCAGCCACTGTAGTAACCCGGAAATCTGTGGCTTAATTCAAGCAGCCGTTCATAGCGAGTTCCCAGATGCGGATGTTTCTAGTATCCACACAAGCGGGGTCTGCAGCTATTATGCAGAACAAGGCGGAATCCTAATGGGATACGAGGCTTAATCAAAAACGCGAAAAGACTCTCTAATCAAGTGATTAGCGAGTCTCTTATTTTTATTAGAATAATGCTTTTAATTCTACATCAGGATGTTTATCTTTAAACCAATTTAGGGCGAATTGGTTTTCGAATAAGAAGACTGGTTGGTCAAATCGGTCGCGACATAATAAGTTACGGCTTGATGACATATTTGGATCCAGTTGTTCTTCATCAATCCAACGAGCAATCTTACTTCCGATTGGTGTCATGACTACTTCGGCATTGTATTCATTTAATAAGCGGTATTGGAACACTTCGAATTGTAGTTGACCAACGGCACCAAGGATATATTCTCCTGTATGGTATGTCTTGTACAATTGGATGGCCCCTTCTTGTACTAACTGCTCGATTCCTTTATGGAATGATTTTTGCTTCATCACGTTTTTGGCAGAAACTTTATTAAAGAGCTCTGGCGTGAATTGTGGGAGTGGTTCAAACTGAACTGGCGTTTTTCCTGAATAAATCGTATCTCCGATTTGGAAGTTCCCTGTATCGTAAAGTCCGATAATATCCCCTGCAACGGCTGCTTTAACTGTTTCACGGCTATCGGCCATGAATTGCGTTGTATGAGATAATTTCATTTTCTTTTGCGAACGGTTCACTGTAATGTCCATCCCTGGAGTGAATTCTCCTGAACAGATACGCACAAACGCAATACGGTCGCGGTGGGCTGGGTTCATGTTTGCTTGAATCTTGAAAATGAATCCTGTGAATTGTTCTTGTAACGGATCTACCAATTCCCCTGATTCTGTCTTCTTCGCAGATGGGCTTGGTGCGAAGTCAACAAATGCATCTAAGAATGTTTGAACCCCAAATCCTGTTAAGGCTGAACCGAAGAATACAGGCGTTAATTTACCAGCCGCAATCTTCTCTTCATCAAACGCATTCCCTGCTTCTAGTAAAAGTTGTGCGTCTTCGATTGCTTGGTTATATAGCGTTGATTGTTTGAACGCATAATCGCCGTCCACTTCCCCATCTTCGTTTAATGGTAGGAAGTCATTATCTTCGTTTTCTTCTGGATGCATCAATTCTACACGTTTATTGTAAATGTCATATAAGCCAAGGAATGTTTTCCCCATCCCCATTGGCCAGTTCATTGGATACGCGTCAATGCCTAATACTTCTTCTAATTCCGCGATTAATTCAAGTGGTTCACGTCCATCACGGTCTAATTTGTTGATGAATGTGAAAATTGGAATTCCACGCATACTACAAACTTCGAATAATTTCTTCGTTTGCGGCTCAATCCCTTTAGCGCTGTCGATAACCATCACGGCACTATCCACGGCCATTAATGTACGATACGTATCTTCTGAGAAGTCCTCGTGCCCTGGTGTGTCCACGATATTAATATGGTTGCCATCGTATTCCACTTGCATCACTGAACTTGTAACAGAAATCCCACGTTGTTTTTCGATTTCCATCCAGTCAGATTTAGCAAACTTCCCTGTCTTTTTCCCTTTTACGGTACCAGCTTGACGAATCGCACCCCCGTATAAGAGTAATTGTTCTGTAATCGTTGTTTTCCCAGCATCTGGGTGGGAAATAATCGCAAAAGTCTTGCGAGATTGTACTTCTTCTTTTAAATGTGACATGAGTCTCTCCTTCGTGTTTATTCTCAAGTATTATAGCTGATTTTCACAATTTTTAAAAGTTTAAAAACACCCTCTAGAAGGATTAGGCAAAGTGCGGTATACTTAAAGACAGCAAAAATCTTTCAGGAGGTTTCTCAATGTCGAAAGAATTACCGATTATTTATATTAGTTTAACCGGAAATACACATAACTTTGTAACGCGTCTAAAAGATCAACTCCGCTTCTTGGAGCCATCTTTAAACGTGACATTAACCAATGTCAAAGACCTTGTTAAAGGCCAAGAAGATTACTTCAAAGTAGGAAAACCCTTCGTTGCTTTTCTACCGACTTATTTAGAAGGTGGAAATGGCGTGAATAATGGAGACGTTGAAGTCTTAACGAATCCACTCGGTGATTTCTTAGCCTATGAACATAATTACGCACATTGCTTTGGCGTAATTGGTAGCGGAAATCGTAACTTCAACAAGCAATTCTGCCTCACTGCCCGTCAATATTCAGAACGCTTTGGATTCCCAGTGCTAGATGAATTTGAATTACGCGGAAGTAACCGAGACGTAGAGCGAATTGCTACAATGCTTCTTGAAAAAATCTAAACACAAAAATAGGCCCGTAGATCCATTTTACGAGCCTTTCTTTTTATTTAAAATAAATTTTGCATTTCTCACTAAAACCAACTAATGCTTCCATCGTGGCAGGTTCCATTGCGGTATGTCCTGCCGCTTGTGCAAAGATGAGTTCTGAGCCATCAACTGCTTGAGCGAGTTCAAACGCCGCGCTCGGGAGGCAATCCACATCATAACGCCCATGTACGATATGCATTGGAATCCCCTTGAAGGCATCAGCATGATTCAAGATGAAATTATCGTCTTCTACAAAGCAGTGATGATAGAAGAAGTGACATTCCATTCGCGCAATTGTAAGAGCCCCGCGAATACCTGCTTCATCCCAGACAATTGGATCATACGGAATCAACTTCACGAGACCATGTTCCCACTCTGCCCATGCACGCGCTGCCTCTAGACAAATCGATTCATCCTCTGACGTCAAACGCTTGTAGTACGCATTCACCAATTCTCCTTGTTCTTCAACAGGAATCGGTGCCTTAAACTTCTCGAAGTTCTCTGGATAAAAATGAGACGCCCCATCTTGATACAGCCAATCTACATCACTTTGTCGGCCAAGAAAAATCCCACGAAGCATCAATCCTACGACGCGTTCACGGTGTGCAATCGTGTAATGTAAGGCTAGCGTTGTTCCCCAGCTACCACCAAAGACAAGCCATTTATCAATCCCTAATGTGGTACGAATCTTCTCCATATCCGCTACTAAATCCTGCGTCGTATTCTCTTCTAACGATGCAAAAGGGGTACTCTTTCCACATCCACGTTGATCAAATTGGATAATACGATAAAATTCTGGATCAAAAAATTGACGATTCGCTGGAGAGGATGCCCCTCCTGGTCCGCCGTGTAAAACAACAACTGGATGTCCTAATGGGTTTCCTGACTCTTCCACGTAAATGGTATGCAAGGCCCCCACTGGAATCATATGTTCGTTATAGATTTCGATTTCTGGATATACCTCTGTTCTCATTACTTGGCTCCTTTAATGATTTCTTGAACTCTCTTTTGAAATTCAGGTAAGACTTCCTTTTCAAACCATGGATTTTTTGCCATCCATCTGCGGTTTAAAGGAGATGGATGTACTAAAGGAAACATCTTCGGTAAGTATTCTTTGTACGCTTTTACGGTTTCAGTTAAGTTTTTCTTCTTTGTATTTTTTAAATAATAGTCTTGTGCGTATTTTCCAACCAATATAATTAGTTCAATATCCGGCATTAAGGCTAAAGTTTTTTCATGCCATTTTTCGGCAAAACCTTTACGTGGTGGAAGATCTCCAGATTTACCTTTTCCTGGATAATAGTAATCCATCGGCACAACTGCAAATAAATCGGATTGATAAAAGAAATCACGAGTAACTCCCATCCACGTTCTTAAATTATCTCCACTTTTATCGTTCCAGAATAAGCGACTCTCTTGCGCTTTAATTCCAGGAGCTTGCCCAACAATCAAAATCTTTGCGCGTCGTGGCGCAGAAAATAATGGCTGTATTCCGGCTTTTGTATACTCGGTATTTTGAGGATCTGCCTCAATTTTTTTCATTAGTTTTTGTATTTTTTGCATCCATATTCCACCCTTCACACTTAGAATACTCCCATTCTTTATAGACTGCAAATGCTTCCCTGTAAAAAATCCCCTAAGTCTTTTACAACTTAGAGGATTTGACGCTTTATTTTAAGCGAACTGTTTTTATGATTCGAGGAAGAGATTTGTTAGAAAGTACTCTAGGTAAAGTATGAGACTTTTCGTTAGATTTTGTCTTATACACTACCGGTCTTGTTGGACGTTGAGTTCCAACAAACTCTTCTGGGCTCTGTTGAGTTCTTTGGTGTTTTGTAGATTGTAATGCCTGTTTAGTCGCTTGTTTTTTAGCTTGAGAACGTTGTTTTGGATTCGAAATACTATGACGTGGACGATAAACTCTTTGTGGAATATCTTCCAATCTAGAATCCGTATTATTTTGTCGTCGTTCATTTCTCTTAGGAGATCTCATATTCATATTAGAGTTCTCTTTTTGTGAGTTATTTCTTGCCTTATTTTGTTTTTTACCAATAAAAACAAATACCATTAGAATTAATACGATAAAAAACAAAGCTTGTCCTAATACATAATAAAATTCGCCATCTTTTAGATTTAAATTATTCAACAAGAAACTAATTTTCTTATTGTCATTCGTATTAGAATTTTTTTCACTACCGTACGTATTGGTCTTTGTGTTATTGTCATTATTCTTTTGATTCGTAGATTGCAGATTAGACTGATTTTCTTTTTCATTTACGGCTTCAGTCGTCATCTCCTCTACATCTCTTTTATCCGTTGCTCTATCATATTGGAATGGCTTAACGACTTTCCCATCCACTATATCAATAAATTCAAGGTGAATAGATAGATTATTTTTATTTAAGAGAAAGACATCTACTTTGTATTTTTTATTTTCTCTGAATACAAAAAATTGAAGTTTATAGTCTCCTTCTTTTAGATTGTTGAGTTGAACAGGTACTTTCACAGAATCATAATCAGGATTGTTAAACTTTAAAGGAACCGTAATTGTTTCATTAAAATTTTTGTTTGCCTGAACATTAACCGTGGTTTCATACGACCCCACCATTTTACTAGAATTATCTGAGGTCGTTTCTGCATATACTGTATTTACAGCAACACTATAGAAAGTTCCCATCATGAAGAAACTGACAATCAACACGGCAAGCCACTTCAATCTAAAGAAAGATTTGCTAGCTCGTTGTTTCATGATTATTTACCTGCTTCGTCCCAAACTTTACGTCCTGATGCTAATGAAGCAATGTTTTCGGCAATTTTTGCGTTATTTTGTCCATCCATTAATACAACTGTATTGTTTGGACCTTCAGCAAGAGCTTTTTTAGCATCGATTGCTAAGTATTCTAATGCAGCAGCATTTAAGTTAGATTCATTTAATGCGTTGTTGATGGCTGTTAATTGAGCAACAGTTGCTTGAGTGTCAATTGCGATTTTTTCAGCATGAGCACGAGCATCTGCTAATAATTTGTTGTTCTGAGTTCTTGTATCCATTTCAACTGTTTTTTGACGAGCGTCAGCAGCGATTAACGCAGCATCACGTTCACGGTCAGCAGTGATTTGTTTGTTCATCGCTTCAACGATGCTTTGTGGAGGAATAACTTCACCAATGTTAACACGGTCGATTGTAACCCCGTAAGAGTCTGTTTTACCGAATACACGTTGGTTTAAGTCAGTGTTGATTTTGTTTGTACCACCAAGAATTTCAGCCATCGTCATTGTACCGATGATGTCACGTAATTCGTTTTGGATATCTAAAAGTAATAATCCTTCTGGGTTTGTGTTTCCATATAAGTATTCTTCAAGATTATCTACGTGGTATTTAGCTGAAGCATCAATTGTTAAATTAACGTTATCTTTGGTGATGATTTCTTGTGGATCTAAATCTAATGAACGTTGACGCATATCTACAACGTAAGCAATGTTACGAATAATTGGTGTTACAAAGTGTAACCCTGGTCCTAATTCCCCAACATAACGTCCGAATGATTGAACAGCAGCTTTGTGTCCTTGTTGTACGATACGAATTGATTTGAACGCGATAATTAATAAAACTAATACTAAAGCGATAATAATAATTGTTAATGGCATGATAAATTTCCTTCTTTCTATAAAGTTACATATACTAATTTTTCTGGATTGAGCTCCTCAATCACTTTAACATAAACCAATCCATCTTCATAGTCAATGACTTCCAATGGTTGGCCTTCTTCAACGGACATAACATCCAAAATCTTATAAGGATAGTTTCGTCCTCGGTAATTAAATGTTCCAAATACTTGCTCGGAGAACGCCTTAAATTGTCCATGCAATAAATTCTTAATGGCATCCGGCCAGTTTTCAACTTTTTTTTGATGACCTTCGACTTCTTTCTCGATGACCGATCTAAAATAAGTTGAAACATCAGTCGAAATTATCTTCAAAAATGCTTCTTTTAAAGAAGGTTCAATCGTGAAGTTAATCCGCTCTGTCTTATTTTCGTTCGACCACGGTTGTTTTCTCATTCCCATTCTCCTTTCTTTTTTTCTCTGATGACCATATTATAACATGTCTCGAATATAATACAAGTGTAATATACTCGATTTAAAAATATTTTATAAATAATATAGAACTATAAAGAAGCTTTTTCCTTTTGGAGTAGATTATTCATTGAATAACAGCCTACCTTATCGAATCCTTACAGAGATTCATCGAGAAATAATTTAAGATTCAATCAAAAAAAGCACCTAATTACTTGTTAGATGCTTAACCATATTTTTTTCCGGCTTCAAGAGCTCTTTTCCTGAACTCCTCAAATGAAATCTCATCATTTTCAATCAAATCATGTAATTCATCTAATGCTTTCTTTAATTCTGGTCTAGAATCAAAGTATCTCTTATAGCATTCTGCTACTCGTTTTTCTCTTTCTATATATTCTTCACTAATCATAAACATATCCCTCGATTTTTATTTATCATTAAACTACTACAATCATATAATTACTAAAGATTATATTCAATAGAGTTATGAATATAAATAGCCAAGAAACCTGATTCAAACAATGTTTCTTGGCTTATGTCATCTATCCAACGGACCCTTCCATCTCGTACGCAATTAAACGGTTTAGTTCAACAGCATATTCCATTGGAAGTTCTTTTGTAAATGGTTCAACGAATCCCATGACAATCATCTCTGTCGCTTCTGACTCGCTAATTCCACGGCTCATCAAGTAGAACAATTGCTCTTCAGAGATTTTTGAGACTTTGGCTTCGTGTTCAAGTGCCACTTTATCATTATGAATTTCGTTAAATGGAATCGTATCTGATTTCGACTTGTCATCCATAATAATCGTGTCACATTCAATATGTGAAATCGAATAATCTGATTTTTTACTGAACGTTACTTGACCGCGATAGTTCACCGCTCCGCCATCTTTAGCAATCGATTTCGAAACGATTGAACTTGAAGTATGTGGCGCATTATGAATCATCTTCGCACCTGTATCTTGGTGTTGGCCTTCTCCAGCAAATGCGATGGATAACATCGTTCCTTTCGCGTATGGTCCTTCTAGGAAGACGGAAGGATATTTCATTGTTGTCTTCGCCCCAAGGTTTCCATCGATCCACTCAACCGTTCCGTGAGCAGCAGCTCTGGCACGTTTCGTTACCAAGTTATACACATTATCCGACCAATTTTGAATCGTTGTATAGCGGCAATATCCGCCTTCTTCAACGAAAATTTCAACGATCGCTGCATGTAAACTATTTGAAGAATATGTTGGTGCTGTACATCCTTCAACATAGTGTACGCTTGCTCCCTCGTCTACGATAATGAGCGTACGTTCGAATTGACCCATGTTTTGGTCGTTGATACGGAAGTACGTTTGAAGTGGCACATCACATTTCACACCTTTTGGTACATAGATAAACGTTCCGCCTGACCATACTGCTGAGTTTAAAGCAGCCAACTTATTATCCGTTGGTGGTACAAGTTTGGCGAAGTATTTTTCGAATAATTCTGGATATTCTTTCAAAGCAGAATCTGTATCTGTAAAAATAATTCCAAGTTTATCGAATTCTTCTTTCATATTATGGTAAACCACTTCAGACTCGAATTGTGCTGAAGCTCCTGCTAAATAAGCACGTTCTGCTTCAGGAATCCCGATTTTCTCGAAGGTGTCTTTAATTTTTTCAGGAACATCATCCCATGAACGCGCTGGCTTATCGCTAGCACGTTTAAAATAAGTAATTGCATCAAAATCGATATCTGAAAGGTCCGCTCCCCAAGTTTGCATTGGCATGTTTTGGAACGTCTTTAATGATTTTAGTCGGAAATCAAGCATCCATTGTGGTTCGTTCTTCACCTTTGAAATCGTACGAACGACTTCTTCACTTAATCCCATTCCTGTTTCATAAACAGGTGTTACATCCTCATGAAAGCCATATTTGTAATCGGCTAATTCAGGAACTCCACTCATTTTGTCACCACTTTCTTATGCTTTCTCGTTTTCTACTGCACGTTCTAATGCTTTCCACGCAAGAGTGGCACATTTGATACGCGCTGGGAATTTTTGAACACCGGCTAATAGTGCTGCATCCCCTAAAGGTTCTTCATCTACGGTTTCTCCTTGAACCAGACTAGAGAAGTCTTCGGCTAATGAGACCGCTTCGTCAACTGTCTTTCCAATAATCGCATCACTCATCATGCTGGCACTCGCCATACTAATCGTACAGCCGTGTCCGTCAAAGTGAACATCCTCAATCACGCCGTTGTCATTTACAATCATCTGTAACTGCAACACATCTCCACACGTCGGATTATTAAATTCAATCGTTGGAATGCTCGCATCATCCACCAATCCTTTATGGTGAGGATGAGACGAATGATCCAAAATCACCTGACGATAAAGCTGATCTAATTTAGATAAAGCCATATTGGAAAAACTCCTTTACTTTTTCTAATGCTTCTAAAAACTTCTCAGCTTCTTGAAGCGTGTTATAAATATAAAAACTTGCACGGCATGTTGCCGGTACATCGAGCCATCTCATTAAAGGTTGCGCGCAATGATGTCCTGCACGAACCGCAAAACCTTCCATATCAAGCGCCGTTGCGATGTCGTGTGGATGGAGGCCATCAATCGTAAAGCTAATGACTCCAGAATGTTGTGCTGGGTCACTTGGCCCGTAGACTGTCACACCTTCCATCTCTTGCATCTTTGGTAAGAGAAATGCGACAATTTCTTGTTCATGCTGATGGATATTGTCCATGCCGATTTCTTCTAAATAATCAATAGCAGCGGACAATCCAATCGCTCCTGCAATATTTGGAGTACCCGCTTCGAATTTCCATGGCAATTCATTCCATGTACTCTCCTGGTCATACACGAAATCAATCATTTCTCCGCCGAATTCTACAGGATTCATCTCTTGAAGAAGTGCTTCTTTTCCATATAAGATACCAATCCCTGTAGGAGCCAGCATTTTATGACCGCTAAAGGCATAGAAGTCACAGTCTAACGCTTGGACATCCACCTTTTGATGTGGCGCTGCTTGAGCACCATCTACAACAAGGATGCCTCCTACTGCGTGAACCATTTCAGCCACACGTTTCACATCCGTTACCGTTCCAAGAACGTTTGAGGCATGGTTAATCGATACAATTTTCGCTTTCTCGGTTAAGTCTTGTTCTGCTGCTTCGAGGTTTAATTCGCCCTCTTTAGTTAATGAAAAATAACGTAAGACAGCTCCTGTTTGTTTGGCCACTTGTTGCCAAGGCACCACATTCGAATGATGTTCAGCTGGGCTAATCCAAATTTCGTCCCCTTTTTGCAAGCGTCCTTGTGCGAATCCTTGTGCCACCCAGTTTAAGCTGGTTGTCGTTCCACGTGTAAAGAGCACTTCTTTTGTACTGGCTGCATGGATAAATATCGCTACTTTAGCTCTAGCTGCTTCATACAAATCGGTCGCTTCCTGTGCTAATGTATGCACCCCACGATGAATATTCGCATTATGAGTAGCATAGAATTTCTCCACGGCTTCTACGACTTGGCGTGGCTTTTGTGTGGTGGCTGCATTGTCTAAATAGACAAGCACTTCATCGTTGACTTCACGCTTTAAAATCGGAAAGTCTTCTCGAATCGTTTTACTAATCATAGCTAGCAACCAACTTTTGTTCAATCATATCTACAAGTTCTTTTTGAAGAGTACTTGAAGGAATTGAACGAATCACGGCTCCTAAGAAGCCACGAATCACGAGGCGTTTTGCTTCAGCTTCTGAGATTCCTCGGCTTGTTAAGTAGAATAATTGTTCATCATCCACTTGTCCTACACTTGCTGCGTGTCCAGCCGTTACTTCATTTTCATCAATTAATAGAATTGGGTTCGCATCTCCACGTCCGCCTTCTGAAAGCATGAGTACACGGCTTTCTTGTTGGGCATCTGCGAATTTCGCTCCTTTAATAATATGTCCAATTCCGTTAAAGGTTAAGGTTGATTTATCTAAAATAACACCATGTTGCAGGATATGTCCTACTGAATGTGGCGCATAGTTTGTCACACGTGTATCGATTCCTTGTACTTGGCGTCCTGTAGAAATACCGATAACGTTCACTTGTGAATGAGAACCATCTCCACGTAATTCAGAGTCGAAGTCTGCAATCACATTTCCATCATTCATAATGCCAAGTGCCCAGTTAATCGTTGCATCTTTTTCAAGATAACCACGACGGTTCACATATGCATCTGTTGATTGACCTAAAGTATCCACAGCCGCAAACTGAACTTTCGCTCCTTGTTTCGCGATTACTTCTACAACAATGTTTGCTGTATTCTTTTTGTCACCGACACTTTCAAAACGTTCTACATAAGAGACAGAGCTGTTTTCGTCCGCCACGATTAAAACGTGTTTCACGAATGCTTCGTCTACTAAGTTATTTTGAACGAAATGAGATTCAATAATATCTTCTACAACTACATTTTTAGGAATATAAATAAATACTCCTGAGTTGACCATCGCAGCGTGATAAGCCGTTAAGCTATCTTCATCGACTGGTACAGCTTTTGTCATATAGTACGGTTTTACAAGCTCTGGATATTGTTCCAAAGCGTCAAATAAATCCATCACCAGAACATCATTCATGGCTGTTTCAGCATTCATTTCTTCCCAGTAACTTACCGCACCTAATTGTACAATTTTGGCACTTCCAGATGCTGTTGGAATCACTTTTGGGAGCTCCTCAATCATTGAAGTGCCTTCTCCAATTGAAGACTGAAATAAGTTCCAACGGTGGAATTTCACACGTTCAATAAATGGTAAGTCTAGCGTTTTAGCAAGTTCTAACCCTTTTAAACGTGTTTGTAGAAACCACTCTGGTTCATTCTTTGTAAGAGAGAATGCGGTGATTTCTTCTGGTGTTATGGTTAATTTTGTCTCTGCCACAATCTCACTCCTACTCTTGATGTTCAATCTTGATTCCTAATTCTTCACTGATTCCTTTGTATCCTTCAGCTTCTAGGCGACGAGCAAGAGACGCATCTCCTGTCATCACAACACGGCCATCCATCATAATATGTACTACATCAGGTTCAATGTAATTTAAAAGACGTTGGTAGTGCGTAATAATTAATGATCCAAAGTGGTCTCCACGCATCGCATTCACTCCACGTGACACAACTTTTAGGGCATCAATATCTAAGCCTGAGTCGATTTCATCTAAAATCGCAAAAGTTGGTTCAATCATTAATAATTGAAGAATTTCATTACGTTTTTTCTCACCGCCTGAGAACCCCTCATTTAAGTAACGTTCTGCCATTTCCTCTGGCATATCTAATAGGGCCATTTTTTCATCAAGTTTCTTGATGAATTCACGAACTCCCATTTTGTCGCCTTCCTCACGACGTGCGTTGATTGCTGAACGCATGAATTCTGCATTTGTCACCCCAACGATTTCACTTGGATATTGCATCGCTAAGAATAGACCAGCACGAGCGCGTTCGTCTACTTCCATTTCTAAGACGTTTTCACCGTCTAATAGGATTTCCCCTTGCGTTACCTCATAACTTGGATGACCCATAATAGCTGCAGAAAGTGTTGATTTCCCAGTTCCATTCGGACCCATCACCGCATGAATTTCTCCAGTGTTAATCGTTAAATTAACGCCCTTTAAAATTTCTTTGTCTTCAATCGATACATGTAGATTTTTAATCTCTAAAGTTGCCACGATTCATTCTCCTTTATAATCATTCTATTCTGTCTTATTTTATCCTAATTGAGAACGATTCGCAAATAGACGCTCTCTTTGAAAATGATACAAATACTTTTCAATTCAATGAAAATGAGTTATGATGGTACTAATTTTTGAAAGAAAGGCTGATGCATATGCAAACTTATCCACTTATTGGTATTGCAGGAAATCATCGCCAAGACAATACGGAAGAAGATCGCTACATTTTATCGTATGCACCAAACGGTTTTGTCCGTGGTCTTGAAAAAGCAAAAGCGATTCCTGTCATCATTCCCATCAGTACCCCAGAATTTGCAAAAGAATTTATCTCTAGGGTTGATGGACTCCTATTAGCAGGTGGACAGGACGTTTCGCCACTTCTATATGGTGAAGAACCACATCTTAACTTGGCACGTACTTATCCTGCTCGTGATGCGTTTGAAATTGAGCTCATTAAAGAAGCTTATAGACAACACAAACCAATTTTTGCAGTGTGTCGTGGCTTACAAATTCTTAACGTCGCTCTTGGCGGAACACTCTACCAAGATATCGAATCACAATATGAAAATATTTCTGTGAAACATACACAAAAAACAATGCCGAGCCAACCAACACATACGATTCAAATCGCAAGTGGTAGCGAACTTTCTCGCGTACTTGGAACATCCACTCCTGTGAACTCTTATCATCACCAAGCGGTTAAACAATTAGCCTCGGATTTTGTCCCTGTTGCTTGGAGTACGGATGGGCTTATTGAAGCCTTTGAATCTAAATCGGAGGACCAAAGCGTGGTTGCCGTTCAATGGCATCCTGAACTATTAATTGAAGATAGTAATGTGATGCAAGGGTTATTTGATAACTTTGTGGAACGCGTTAATCGCTCAAAGCAAAATACAAAATAAAAAACTACGAATTCTCACTCGTTGAGAACTCGTAGTTTTCTTTTTTTATCTTTATTTCACTTCACATTGTTCACATGGAAGGTCTTCATATAATAAAGCATTGAATGCTGCTTCGTCTACTCCAGTTAGGCGTAGAATCCAGTTTTTATCTTCTGCTAATTCATTTAAGAATTCTGGATTTTCTTCTAAATCGTCATGGAAAACAACGACTGTTCCGCTAAGTGGCGATAACAGTTCAGTCACTGCTTTAGCCGCTTCTACGCTAATAATGGAATCTTCTGTCGTTACTTCTTTATTTTTAAGCAATTCAACAAAGCTCACATCGCCAAGATCATCTTGCCCTTTAGGAGAAAGACCGATTATATATTCTTCTCCTTCTTTTTTAATCCAAAGTCCATTTTCACTATACTTTTTCATCTTATCTCTTCCATTTCTCTTCATACACTTCTTCTTTAAATCCAAATGTTGCTTCGCCATTATCCAATACAAGCGGACGTTTAATTAACATCCCATTACTTGAAAGGAGACTTGCTGCTTCTTCATCACTCATCGAAGGTAATTTATCTTTTAAGCCAAGAGAGCGGTAAAGTTCTCCACTCGTATTCGCCATTTTCTTCCACTCTAAGTTCTGAGTTTCTTTAATTTTCAAAAGTTCTTTGGCAGTTGGCGGGTTCTCACGAATATCCTTTTGCTCGAACTTTACTCCATTTAATTCAAACCATTTTAAAGCTTTCTTACAAGTTGTACATGTTGGGTGAACATAAACAATCATTTTCCATCCTCCTGACGTAAACGTAACATGGTCGCATCTTGGTGTTTTGCTCCGAATGCATCTTCTTCATCATCAAATATGGTGCTCTTGAAGTGGTAACGCATCGACATAATAAGCCCTATCCCCATCATATTTCCAAGCAAGCTTGAACCCCCTTGAGAAATAAATGGTAATGGAATCCCTGTAAGTGGTAATAGCCCAATCGTCATTCCAATATTTTCAACAACGTGGAATAGAATCATCATAATAACGCCTGTTGCGATATAAGTATAAAATTCATTTTTCGTATCAAAACAAACGCGAATCATTTGATAAATCAAAATAAAGTAAATCGCGATTAAGAATGTTCCTCCTAAGAATCCGAAGTTCTCTCCGATTGTCGCAAAAATCAGGTCAGATTCTCGAACGGGAACATAAACATCAGAGACTCCAAATCCTTTACCAAACATTCGACCAGAACCAATTGCTTTCAAACTTTGGAACAATTGAAAACCATTTCCACCTTGATCACGATATGGATCCAACCACGAATCGATACGAGCAAATTGATAATTTTTAAATCCGATATTTAATAGTAGTTGACGGTTATAAACAACTAAATAGATTAAAAGGGCTCCAATTAAAATCACTGTAATGATAATTGGAAGGAGAATCTTCCAACTAATCCCTGACATAATCATAACTCCACCCAAAATCATTAAGAAAACTAAGGTTGTTCCTAAGTCATTTTGCAAGATGACTAGGATCAATGCTGGAGCTGCCCATAACACTAATTTAACGAATAATTGCCAGTCGGTTCTTCTCGTTTTATATTTTGTCTTCATATTATGAGAAGTGGCAACTTTTGCTAAGATTAAAATATAAAAAATCTTCACGACCTCTGAAGGCTGGAATGAGAAAGTACCGAATCTGAACCAACTCTTCGCCCCCGTATCTGCAAATGTGGCTCTATCATAAAGGAAGAGAACGGCTAATAGCATGAGTAAGCCTAAAATATAACCCCAAGTGGTCAGTTTCCATAGTTGCTCCGAATCAAATTGCATAATGACAATAATTGCAATGACTCCAACTACATACCACACAACCTGCATAAGTACCATTCTTAACGAACCATTTCCACTAATTAAATATGTCGTAGAAAATAGTGTAGCAATACTAATAAACGCCAATAACAATACTGGAAGAATGACACCATAATCGATTCGTGAATCTTTATCATTGTACATTAAGTTCTTTTTTTTCATCAGTTACTCCTTCAGTTTCTTTTTTAGGGTGTCTAAATCGATAAATAATGACATTCAGAACTCCGCCTAAAATCATTACATTAGCTATAAAATACAGCCAAATCATAAATACAATCAATGTCCCAAATGCACCATTCGCTGTTAAATTGCGCCCGGCGTAGTGGATATAGATCGAAAATAGTTGCGAAATTAATACAAATCCAATGGTTGCAAAGAATCCTCCAGGTAAAGCATAAAGGAACGACCATTTCACATTTGGAATTGCAAAATACATAAAGCTCAGTAATAAAAATACCGTTATGAAAAGCATTCCCCATTTAATAAATGAAAAATCTAAAATAATGGTTGATAAATTTAACGAGAAAAACTCTCCTATAAGACGTAAAAATTGCTCTCCAAAGATAAACAATACAGAAACTGCAAAAATCATTAAAATTGCAGCCATCGCAATTACAATCGCAAAAAATCTTTCAAAAATAAAATTCCTTCGAACAGGAGCACCATATAAAACATTCAATGCTCTTTGCAAACTACTAAACATTTGAGAAGCTGGCCAAAATAAAATTAAAAGACCCACTGAAAGGGCTCCTCCATTAAAATTGCCAAGGTAATTCCTTAAAATCGGAATCAACACTTCATTAATATCCGCAGGAAAAATAGTTCTCATCGTTTTAAAAATAACATCAACAGGGATTGGTAAAAGTGGGATGATATTGGCAATCAACATAATAATCGGAATAATGGATAGCAAAATATAATATGTTAATGCTGCAGATTCTACACCAATATTCACGTGCATTAAATTCTCTTGAATAATACTCCAAAGCCTGTTTCCAAACTTTTTCAATCTCTGCACAACCGTCCTCCCCTTTTCTTGTAGTGAATTCCACACTTCTTTTATTGTATCTCAATTATTGTATCATAAATACAGCTTTTTTTCTTCTAGGAAGAAACGGTCTAACCAGCTTTGAAAAGGTTCCATGTGGAGTTCTTCTATCACTTTTTAAAAAAATCTTTTTTAAAGTGAAAATGCCCAAAATTCACTTATAAGTGAATTTTGAGCATCGAGGAAAAGTGTATCAAAAAAGAGGATGCAAGCATCCTCTTTCTAAAGTGTATTATTTACCTTCCGCTAATACGCGTTCTTGTTCAACAGCAGCTTGTCCTAAGATATTTAAGTAGTTCCATGGACGGTCGAATACTGGTTGGAAGAAGAAGTCTACGTAAGCTAAGTCTTCGATTGTCATTTTGTTTTGGATTGCTAATGACAATGTGTTTGCAGAAGCTGTACAGTCGTATTTAGACATTACTTGTCCACCTACGATACGGTTTGTACCTACTTCGTAAACTAATTTCATGTAGATTTTTTCGTATGTTGGCATGAATTCTGGACGGTGGTTATCTACCACGTATACAGAACGTACATCTAATCCAAAGTGAGGTGCGCTACCTACGTTAACCCCAGTTGAACCAATGTTCCATCCGAATAAGTGTAATCCAGATGTTGATTGAGTTCCACGGTATTTCACTTTGTGACCGTTGATGTTTTTACCTACTAATGAACCCATACGTACAGCGTTAGTTGCTAATGGAATGTAAGCATGTCCACCGTTTGGATTGTAGTTAACAGCACAGCTATCTCCTGCAGCATATACATCTTTAACAGATGTTTCCATGTAGTCGTTAACGATGATAGCACCGTTAGGCATAGTTTCTAATTGGTCTTTTACTAAGTCGTTGTTTGGACGGAAACCAACACATAAGATAACCATGTCAGCTTCGTATTCGCCACCTGAAGTGACAACTTTGTTAACAACGCCGTTTTCGCCTTCGAATGATTTAACCATTTCGTTTAAGCGAACGTTAACACCGCGTTCGCGTAAGTCTTCTTCTAAGATATCCGTGAATTCTGGGTCTAAGTATTTGTTTAAGATACGGTCTAACCCGTCTACTAATGTTACTTCTTTACCTTCTAAAGCAAATGCTTCTACTAATTCGATACCGATGTATCCACCACCGACAACAACAACTTTCTTCTTGTCAGTTTTCTTAGCAAAGATTTCTTTTGCTTGGTTGTAGTTTTTACATAATTGAACGTTTTCTAATTCACGTCCTGGAATTGGAGGAAGAATTGGCCATGATCCAGTTGTAAGTACTAATTTATCAAATGAATCAGTCTTTTCTTCGCCTGTTTTTAAGTCTTTTACTGTTAATGTTTTACCAACAGTGTCGATGCTTGTTACATCGTGTTCCATACGAACTGTAGCTCCTAATGAAGCTAATTCTTCTGGACTAGAATAGAATAGTCCTTGAGGGTCCTTAACAACTCCTCCTACGTATAAAGCAATCCCACAAGATAAGAATGAAACATTATCATTTCTTTCGTATACAACGACTTCTGTTTCTGGATTGTCATTTAAAATTGTTTTGACTGCAGCAGTACCCGCGTGAGTACATCCAACTACTACAACTTTCATCAAATTTCCTCCTATAAACACTTTTGTTTATTATTGTTCTAGATAAGAATAATTATTATCTATACTCTTATATCCTACACATTCGGTACATAAAAAGCAAACGATATCATTCGCTTTAAACAGTAATTTTTCTTTATTTTTCAATATTTTTTAAGTGTTCATAGAAGATGGTCATTTTTCTTAATTTTAATTCTAAATGAGAACAGTTATCGATATTTCATCATAAAAAACTCTACTCCGCATTACTACGGAATAGAGCTTTGTATTTATTATTCGTCCGAATTTAGCTCTTCAAAGCGTTGTTTCATCGTCGGATTGTTCTTCACGAGCTTCTTCACGGTTAGGTCTTCCGCTTTATTATTGGCTAAACGCAAATTATTTTCAGAAGAAAGCAAGGCGGCTTTTGTTTTTTCTAGACTCTTAATCGTCTTGTCGATTTCATCAATGGCCGTTTGGAATTTCTTACTTGCGAGTTCATAATTACGCGCAAACCCTTTTTTAAACGTCTCTAGGTCTTCTTCAAAATGGGTAATATCAATATGTTGGTCACGCATCAAAGCTAATTCTTGTTTATATTGCAATGAATTTAGCGCCGCATTACGAAGCAAGGTGATAATTGGAATAAAGAACTGCGGACGCACCACATACATTTTCGGATATTGATAGGATACATCTACAATACCCGTGTTATAGAGTTCATTATCCGCTTCAAGAAGACTCACCAAAATCGCATATTCACATTGCTTTTCATGACGGTCCTTATCCAACTCTTTAAAGAAGTGTTCGTTTTTCTTCTTCGTTGCTGTCTCGTCATTTTCGTTCTTCATTTCAAACATGATCGATAAAATTTCAATTCCATTTTCATCATATTCGCGGTAGATGTAATCCCCCTTACTTCCCGTTTTGGCATCGTTGTCCTTGCCAAATTCCGCGCGCGGGAACGCCGTCATACGAAGACGATTAAACTCTATTTCGCAATGTTGTTCGAGGCTCTCTCCCACCATCTTTGTTGATTGTTTGGCCTTAAAATCTTTATAGAACGCAATGGCTTCGTCTTTTGCCTTCAACTCTAATTCGAATTGGTCTTTCTTCGAACGTAATTCCAATTCGTATTTTTCTTTTAAGGCCGTTTGTTGCACTTCTTGTTCTTTTTGTTGCAACTCTTTTTCTTGTTTCAATTCAAGAATCGTACGTTCTTTTGCGTGTAAATCTTCTTGGAATTTTTGAGACAATTCTACTTCTTTAAATTGGAGTTGTTGCTTTAATTGGTCCAATTCTGCTTGAAGTGCATTGAATTCTTTCTCTTTTTGATGGAGTGCTTCTTGCACATTCTTTTCTTCTTTAACGTCTGCATTTTTCAATGCTAATTCGAGTGAAAGAATCTTCTGTTCAAAGTTGGCACGTTCCTCATCATAAAGACGCTTTTCTTGCTCTTTTGCGAGTGCCTTTTCCGTCTCAAATTGTTTCTTCGCAAATTCCAACTGCTTATGAACATCTTCTGCAAATTCCTTATTGCGCACTTGGCTCACAATATCTGCATACGAATTCTCATCAATCGTAAATACCGTTTGGCAATGTGGACATTTAATTTCGTTCATCGAACCCCTCCTTTTTATTTCTATTTCATTCTATCACAATATCGAATTTGAGCACAGACCCAAAATAGTTCATTACCATATATGGTAATAAACTATTTTTTGCATGCAAAAACTCTCCGCGAATCACTTTCACGGAGAGTCTCACTTTACATTTATTATCCAATAAATGCTTTAATTTGTTCCACACTTTGTGATGAATCACAAACTACACGCACTTCGCAATTACGAGCGACTAATAAACCAGGTACTGTTGGCATATTGTATTTAGAACGGAATGCTGCTAAAGCTTCATTTGTTCTGTCTTCTGAGTTAATAAAGTACATTTCTTTTCCTAAAGCTTCACGCGCTTCGTTCATCTTTGGAGCAAAACGACGGCAATATGGGCAAGTTGGGCGTCCTACAAAAAGAACGACTTCCTTTCCTTCACCGATTAACGCTTCTACTTTCTCAGCAGTTGTTTCCACAAATTGGCTTACATCTTTTGCAAATTGTTCCATTAAAAATCCCTCCATTCATTTTTCTCCATTATGACAATGAAAAAAGAGTAGTGCAACAAATGTGCCTACTCTTTCTTATCTTTTGGATTGATTTCTTTATATTTTTTACGAATGTATAATAGACGACAAATAAACGCCCCTAACATCCCGATGGCAATCCCACCAATCATATTATCGATTAGAATTCCAATGCCAAATCCGATAGCAATCCCAATCAACATGATGAGATTCAACACGGACATTTCTCTAATTCTATCTTTTGGATCTTGCTCTTTCATACGCTTCCTCCATTATTGAATTTCAATATGACACATCTTCATTGCTGCTAAAGCATTCTCATGACTTTCTGGTGTAACTCCAGCACAAGCGCTAGAAATAACGTTAACAGGTGTATTTTGAAAATGCGCTTTAGCAAGCATTGCATTACTAATTACACAAATATCTGTACAAATCCCAATAAGTGTGATGCTTTCTACCTCAGGAACTTCCTTTTCAATGATTCCCATTAATTTTTCAGAACCAAATGTAGATTTTTCAATTCCTGTTGCGCCTTTTAATAATAATGCTTTTTCAATTTTTGGATGAATTTTCCATCCTTCGCTTCCTTTAATACAGTGAACGACCGGTAAATGACGGCCTTCCTCAGTATCTAGATAGTCTTCTCCATGAGTATCCTGAGTATAAAATACTTTCCCATCAAATGAGTTAATGGTTTCAACCGCGGTATCAATCATCGAAACGGCTTCTTTTGAACCCAATACTCCATCTACAAAATCATTTTGCATATCTACAACAATTAAAACTTTCATACATTTTCCTCCTAATGAAAAAATAGTTTTCGGAATGAGAAATAATAAAAACCAAGAATCATATATCCCACACTAATCAGTATAATCGTCGCATCCGAATAGAGTTTGAAAAATTGGAAAGAAATAGTCCCACCAATTCCAAAAAACAGCATACTTGTAAAATAGAAAAGTACCTTCCAACGTTCCTTCTTCTGACCACGAATTAAACGACCTATCACAACCCCGATATCCGTTAAATATCCAGTGAAATGTGAGGTTCGCACAATCATTCCATGATAATAAATAAACATTCCATTTTGTGTTCCCACGACAAATGAGAAATAATAGAGCCAGCGTTCATCTCTAAGCCCTATCAAAAATAATCCTAACATAATGATGCCGAATGTTAACAGTAAAAGGCCGTATCTTTTTGTAGGTTCAAATTTTTTCTTAGAAAATAAAACCCCCGACAGTACACCGCCTCCGCCAAAGCAAAGTATCATTCCTAGAAGGCGGATTACCACGCTCCATTCCCCCCTCATTTAACGCTAAAACAAATTGCGTAATATTCCCGGTAAAATGGGTAGCTGGTATTAAAAACAGTAACAAGGTCAATACATTAACCATTCCCGATAACATACTTAATAAAGCAATCCAAATATCAAAATAAAATCTCTCTTGTTTATCCATGTATCCTACTTTCTATACATCCAAACTACCCCAATCACTAACCAGAAAACAATATTCACTAGAAAAGTAATTAAAAAATAGTTTTTCCTCTTTTTATGATTAAAAATGAATAACCCAAGTAGGCCCCCAAAACCTCCACCGAAAATTCCAAGCAACAATAAAGTTCTCTCTGGAATTCTCCATTTTTTTAAAATTGCACAACATTTATCAATTCCCATCAAAATGAATAATAAACTATTGATTCCAACAAAATAAATAAAAAGGACTGTCTGCAATGATTCTTTAGGAAACTCCACTGATTAGAGATACCTTTCTTCTAAGGTGCTCACTTCAAAAATGAACGCACCTTCCTCAGTAATCAAACAAGGAATCCCCACCATCCCTTGCTCTTTCCTTGGGATAAACACTTCTTCAAGGTCTCGTAATCTGAGAAATTCTTTTAAGTTTTTCATACTAGAGGTGATATCCACTTCTCTAGCAGAAATTCCAAGTTTTGCCATCGCTTCTTTGAAGGGAGCTGTATCTGGGCATAAGCTACTATAATATAAAGTTTTTTCGTTCATGAAATCTCTCCTTTATTGATGTGTTAATCGTTGCTGTAAGGCTTGGCGCGCTAATTGATCTGCGCCACGATTATCACTTTCTGGTATCCATTTAATAAATACTTGAAGAAACTGTTTTAACTGACGTTGTATTTCCTGAAGGACAATTCTATTATCCTCTCTTTTAGTATAATTTTTTAAAATTGCGTCTGCAGCTACTTTAGAATCCGTATGTATAAAAATTAACTCTTCTTGGTGCTGCTGGGCATCTAATAATTCCAATGCTTTAGAAATCGCAGTAAACTCGGCAAGGTGATTATCCATTTTCTTTTCGATAGGAAATTTAAAAGGAAATTGCTCCCCATCTTTTACCAGTAGAATTCCTAACCCCACTTCACCGGGATTTCCATTGACGGCTGCATCCGTATATACTTTAATCATGATTTACAAGTGTCTCCACATGGGTCGCTTGAACTCCATGTGTTCCTTTTGAAATTTCAAAAGTCACTTTTTGGCCTTCTTTTAACGATTTGAAACCTTCTGCCACAATTCCTGTGAAATGAACAAAGATATCTTCATCCGTCTTTGTATTGCGAATAAAACCATATCCTTTTTCGTTATTGAACCATTTTACAATTCCGACTTCCATATGGATTCCTCCTTTAATGATATATCTCTATTATACTGGATACGATAATTTTTAACAGTTATGAAGTGTTTGGTGAGCTTTTATAAAAATCTTATCTCCTTCATACAAGCTTAATAGTAAATCATCCCTTTGTAATTGTGTCTCTACCCATTCCCCAGCATCTTTAAAATGTTCTTCAGCAAAAGGAGCTACACGTAAAAAATCCGAATGAAGTTTTTGAAGTAACAATTCCTTCATATCTTCGCTTAACTGGGCTTGTTTAGAAATTAGAGACTCAATTTCAATGAATATGCGATTTTCATAAACCGATGTAGTATTCTCCTTAGAAATTTCCACTCTATTATTAGAAAAAGCATCATAAAAATTTATTCTTTTAGAAGGACCTTCTTTTAACCAATATTCCACTAAAAATCCTTTCCAAAATAATTGTGTGTTGGCACTTGAAAGAAAAGACTCCACTACAGACCATTTTAAAGGAGTCTGCATCTGGGTTAACGTTCTTACAATATAGGAATTCTGTTCCTCGGATAAAACCTCATCCTTCTTAAGCTTCTCACTTAACTGTTGCAGTTTTACTACTTCACTTTGGGTAAATTCACTTTTTTCTTTTTCACATAACAACGTTAATTCTAAAATACGTTCCATTCCTAAAACCGATATCAGTTCTTCTTTTTGCATCCACTCTTCCACTTGATGGAATTGATGGTTATGAATCGCAACTTTTATCTTCCACTCCCACTGATTCGCTTTGGTGTCAAACTCAAGTGCTGCTTCTTCTACATAGTAAGTTAAATCGTCCCACCGTTTCCCTTTTTCTAGCAATTGTAAAAAAGGGACTAAGTCGGCTTGATAGTCTTTTGTGCTAATCTTATGTTCAAATTCTTCGATTGCACATTCTAACTTCTCTTCAAAATCATCGGATTGAAGATCATTTGTGATTGTATATTTTTCAGTCATCGATTTCCTCCACAGTCATTTCATTTATATTATACTTTAAAGGACCCAAATTAGAAAGTTCATCAAAATAAAAAGGCCCTAAGGTAGCTCATCCTACCTTGGACCTTCCTCTATTTTTCAATCGGTAAAAATTCCACAATATCCTTAAAATTAACAACCGTTCTAGCTTCACAAATATCCTTCATGCATTGGTTAGAGGAATTCCAATCGATGACAACAACAGCACTATTGGCTAGTAGTTTCCAAATAATCCCAATCATCTCTTGCTCTCTAAAAGTAAATCGAATCCGATTGCCAACTTCTGGTCTTATCGATTCCTTGATTTGTGTAATAATCTGAACTCCTTCTTCATACGGAACACCTAACAAATGGGCAATTCTTGATTTGCTTGTTCCTTTTCTGAGTTCGGTTTCTACTGTACTCTTGATTTCTTTCGTGACACGTTTTACCATTGCTCCCGCCTCTTTCCATGTCTCGCCAATTTCCAACACCTTCTTTATCCATTGTATCACAAAGTATCCCCTTTGTATGTAAAAACGGCTTAATTTCTGAATTATCATTCTTTCTACTCTTTTTTATTAATGAATCCGAAATGAAAAATGGTTATTATGTAGAAATTTTTGGGATATTTTGCTCAAAAATGAACATCTATTTGTAAAACGTATACATTTACACTATACTTAAAGTGTAATGAATGGAGGGATTTTATGTTAGAACAAGCGATAACTATTTTAAAGTATGAATATCATATTGCTCCTGGGAGTTATTTCCATGTAGAAACCCCATGGGTAAAAGATATCAGTGAAATAAAAACTGTGATTATAGATCAAGATAATGTCTTTACAAAGATGTTGAGTATTTATCCAAATAACTTCGTCATGTTTTTAGAGCAATTCCCTGATTATAGTATTTATAGAACGAATTTCCCATTAGAACTCATTCCTGAAAGTGACACTTACCGCGTTTGTTTTGAACAAGCGTGATTCAAAGTGCAAAAAAGCAGAACTCGGACAATCTTATTTCTCTGCGTCCTTGTTCTGCTTTTTCATTTATTCTTCTATTGGTGCAAGCAATCGTAATCCATTTAAGAGTACTAAAATCGTACTTCCTTCATGTAAGACAACTCCCCAACCGATGTTCGTTAATCCAAAAAAGTTAAGGACTAAGAGCATCACAACGACTGACATCGCAAAAATCATATTTTCTAAAATGACACGGTGTAATTTCTTACTAATCTTATGAGCGGAAACGAGCTTTTGTAAGTCGTTTCGCATAATCACGATATCACTTGTTTCAATCGCAATATCTGTCCCATTTCCCATCGCAATACCGACGTCTGCTGTCGCAAGAGCTGGCGCATCATTCACGCCATCCCCCACCATCGCTGTTAATCCATAGCGTTCTTTTTGAGACTGAATCTTTTCTAATTTTTCTTCAGGCAATACATTGGCAACAACTTCTTGTACTCCAAGCTTCATCCCAATCATTTCAGCCGTTTCTCTTGAATCCCCTGTGATCATTGTTGTATGCACCTGTTGACTCTTGAAGTAATCGAGCACCGCTTTTGACGCTTCGTTTGGAAGGTCCATGAACGCCATCAAACCAACAATTCTATTGTTTTTTACAACCGTTACAACTGTCTTGCCTTCGCTTGCCCATTCTTTCATACGAGACGCAACTTCATTAGAGCGGTCAACTGTATCCATCGATTTAATAATATGAATTTCTTCGTTTCGAACGACACTTCGAACACCTTGTCCGACAAGTACTTCCACTTCAATTTCTTCTTCAAGCACTGTCCAGTCGCTGAATTTTTGAACGACTGCTTGCGCCAGTGGATGCGTCGATTGTTTTTCCATCGCAACCACTGCTGGAATCATTGTTTCATCTTCAAACCAGTAATCTGTCAACTCTGGAGTTCCTTTTGTCAAAGTACCTGTTTTATCAAATGAAATCACGCGTAGGTCTTGTAATTGAGAGATGGCTGCTCCACCTTTTGCTAAAATTCCCATTTTAGATAAACGAGACATCGCTGCTAAAGTTGCTGGAACGGCACTTGCTGCTAAGGCACATGGAGATACCCCGATAAGGTAAACCATTCCACGGTAAAGTGTTGTATTTAAATCCCATCCCATTAAGAAATATCCAAATAATAGGAAGATTGGCCAAAGGATTAAAACGGCATTTACATAAATTGGTTCGATTTTTTGAATAAAGGTCGCTTGCTTGTTCATTGAACCTTGAGCATTTTCCACAACCTTCATAATTTTCGCAAAGACCGTATCCGTACTTTCTGCAGTTACTCGCATTTCGATACGGCTTGATAAGTTCACTGTACTCGCGAACACTTCATCTCCCTCGCCTTTTGAACGAGGCATGCTTTCACCTGTAATGGTCGCTTCGTCAATCGATGTTAATCCTTTTGTGATGACTCCATCGATTGGCACTTGATCGCCATGCAATACTTCTAATGTATCCCCAACTTTTAAGCTAGCCACGTCAACGACAACCACTTCTCCATTTTCTTGGATGAGACGTGCTTGCGTTGGATTCATTTGTAATAACGCTGTTAGCGACTTACGGCTTTTCTCTTCAACATATTCTTCAAGGAAGTGTGCTCCCGCAAAAATTAAAATCAGTAGAGCTCCTTCTTCCGCATTTCCAATTAACACTGCGCCAACTGCCGCAAGTGTCATTAAAATATGCACATTCGGTTGGAATTTTCCTTTCTTTTTGGTTTTTTCAATAGTATCTTCAACACCTTCCATCGTTACATGGTAACCTGAAAGGATGACAGTTAGAATGAATAGAATATTCGCAATCCCGTTCCCCATATATTTAAGAACCATCCCGATAATGTAAAGGACTAGTCCTGCAATATAAAAGATAACTGCTTTACTATCATCGTGGTTGTGACCTTGACGATGTCCATGTTCATGATGGTGCTCATGCTCGTG
The DNA here is from genome assembly GCF_001807725.1 of Granulicatella sp. HMSC31F03. Taxonomy (NCBI): domain Bacteria; kingdom Bacillati; phylum Bacillota; class Bacilli; order Lactobacillales; family Carnobacteriaceae; genus Granulicatella; species Granulicatella sp. HMSC31F03. The sequence continues at coordinate 75,923 of NZ_KV790851.1, forward strand.
ATCGTGGTCGTGATCTTCATGATGCAAGTAATGATCTTGGCATGTTTCTCCTTCATGAGTTTCTTCTTTATTCAAAAGGTGTTCAAATTTATGTTTTAGGTTATGTGTTAGCTCTTTGAAATCCATGATATCTCTCCTTACTATTTCTTGTTAATCACATAATACATGAATGAACATTCATGTGTCAAGAGATATCTTGAAATTATTCTAAATTATTTTTAGATAAAAAAAGAGACTGGCCGAAGCCAATCTCTTTTGGTGTTTCTATTAACGACGACGTTCTTGGATACGTGCTGCTTTACCACGTAGGTTACGTAGGTAGTATAATTTAGCACGACGAACTTTACCGTAACGAACTACTTCGATTTGTGCTACACGTGGAGTGTGTAATGGGAATGTACGTTCCACACCAACACCGTTAGAAACTTTACGGACTGTGTAAGTTTCGCTGATGCCAGCACCACGACGTTTGATAACAACGCCTTCGAAGATTTGGATACGTTCGCGAGTTCCTTCAACAACCTTAGCGTGAACACGTACAGTGTCACCAGGGCGGAATGCAGGAATATCAGAACGTAATTGTTCTTGAGTTAATTCTTCGATTAATTTGCTCATGTTTTTTTCTCCTTCCAACAAACATTCATGACTTGGCCGCTTGTCCAATCAGCGGAATATCGTTATCTCTGAGTGAAGTCTCACTCACTCGAAATATATTAGCATACTTGCATTTCAATTGCAAGCAAATTACAGAGAATTTCTTAGTAAAAATAAGACTTACGAATGCTCTTCGCAGCAGTGTTCATCCGCTAAATTATAAAGTTGTAATACATGATGATCTTCTAAGGAGTACCAAACATGTTTTCCAACTTTTTCTGCCTTCACGATATGGTGGGCTCTTAGTTTTTTTAACTGATGAGAAATGGCAGATTGCTCCATCCCCGTACATTTCATCAAGTCTTCCACACATAAAGGTTCTTTTCGAGTTAAAAGCGTAATGATATTCAACCGAGTATTATCTCCTAGAAGTTTAAAGAGTTGCACCATTTCTGCTCTACCCGAATCGTTTTCGATCACCTTTTGAAAAACTTTTATTTCTTCTGGACTTAAATGTTCTCTCATTTAACATCCCTCTTCTTCCTTAATTTGCTCCAGTAACTTTTCTTCTTCTTTTGAAAGTTCATATTTTTCCAGTAAATCCGGTCTTCTTAAATAAGTTTTACGAAGGGATTCTTTCATTTGCCACTCCGCAATTTTTGCATGATTCCCACTAAACAATACTTCAGGAACTTCCATCTCTTTATAAACTCTTGGGCGCGTATATTGCGGATGTTCCAACAATCCTGTGGAATGAGAATCTCCTACTGCGGAAGCATCATTTCCTAATACATCTGGCAAAAGTCGCACCGTTGCATCAATCATCACGGTTGCGGCTAATTCCCCACCTGTTAACACGAAGTCTCCTATTGAATATTCATCCGTCACTAGCGTACGAATCCGTTCATCATATCCTTCATAGTGGCCACAAATAAATACCAAATGCTCTTCCTTCGACAACTCTTCGGCATCCTTTTGCGTAAATGTCTTTCCAGATGGATCCATTAAAATCACACGTGGAGTCGTCTCAGGAGAACGCTCACGAATGGAAGCGAGCGCTAAATCAATCGGCTCCACTTTCAGAAGCATCCCAGCTCCTCCACCGAATGGATAATCATCGACATGATTATGTTTATTATTTGAAAACTGACGGAAATTCGTTGTTTCAAACTCGATTTTCCCGGCTTCAATGGCCTTCCCGATAATCGATTGCGTCATCGGTCCTTGTACCATTTCAGGGAATAATGTTAATACATCAATCTTCATCTTAATCGATCAACCCTTCCAATAAATGGATATAAGCTTTCTTTTCTTCTTTATCAACTTTATAAACGACTGGTTCAATAAATGGAATTAAGAGTTCTTTCTTTCCTTTTTGTTTTACAACCCAGACATCATTTGACCCTGGAGAAAGAATTTCAGTCACTTTTCCAAGCACTTCCCCTTCATCCGTTACGATTTCGAGTCCGATAATTTCATGATAATAAAACTCGTCCTCTTCCAGCTCCGTTAATTGCTCCTGGGCTACCTTAAGGAGACATTCTTTGTATTTTTCAACATCTTCGATACGGTTCATTCCTTCGAATGTTAATAAATCAAAGTTTTTATGACGACGATGACTAGCCACTGTCACAAATGTAAGAAATTCCCCATCTTTAAAAATCGCTAATTCTGTTCCTTTTTTATAACGTTCTTCAGCAAAATCGGTCGTCGAAATCACTCGTACTTCTCCGCGAAGACCTTGAGTATTTACAATTTTCCCTACTTTATAAAAAGTTGTCATTCTATTTCCTCCTTAAAAGAGTCGCTCAACAATTATTTTTAATGTGGTATCTGAGACTTCCACATCATAATCGTCAATACATTGTCCAAGCATGCAATAATTTTTATCACGATTATGCGTTCCCATCAATGAACTATACATCGAATCTAATTCTAAGTGCTTTTCTACTGACAGCCCTGCTTCTAATAAATCTAAATCTTTAGGTAATTTTGTATACGGAGCAGTACACGTAATCGTTGCTTTCTCATGCGGCACATAAGATACATGTGCAGTCACATCATACAATTCATGATACAGGAAATAATCCACCATTTCCTTTACGATACGTTTTACAAAATCCTTTTCTGTTGCCATTATCCCTCTGCCTTTCTTTCTTTCATCTCTTGACGAATGCCTTCAAAAATTTCAAAAATTGGTACGAGAACCGCTGCGACGAATCCTCCTGCAAACCCATTATTATACAGATTTAGCCCACCATGCATTACAACCACATGGCTTACTAGTGTAATATGAACAAATCCTGCTATCATCCCCGCAAGCGGCCCATAATAACCACTAACCGGAGCAAGTGTCGTTCCAAAAATCGCTGCAATAAGTGCGCTCGTACTTGTAGGTTCTACTCCCGTCAAGTAAGAACCAATCATAATCCCCACTAATACTGGAACCGTATTTTTCACTTGGTTCCCAAAAGCTCCAAAGCTCATTACACCAATTATACTTCCGACAATCGGACCATTTAATTGGCCACCATTCATAAGGACATATCCTAATAATATAAATCCTATAATACTCATGTTCAGTGTCACTGTTGCCAGATTCGTCATTTCAACAAAATCACTTGGCAAACGTCCTGAAAGCTTTAAGAGTAACTTAAAATGATATTTTTCTTTCTTTTTGAAATGTAAATAGAAACTTGGCACTATCAAAATCACACAAAATCCGATGAGCAGTTGATACAAAATCAATGGACTTTGTGTACTTGTTAGTGTTCTAGTCTCTACTTCAATTCCAAATGCATTCATAAATCCTAGAACAACCATTCCAATAATTCCAGCTGTAAACCCGACATTATACAAGCTGAACCCTTGATGGAACCCTAGAAACTGTGTTGATAGTTGAGGTAAGATGAAGCCAATAAATATTCCTAAAGCATAGGCGATTAGAACGCTCCATCCTTGTGGTAGAACTCCGCTAAATGCTAAGAAAGAGATCAATGGGCCCAAAGCAGATCCAAACAATCCAACAATGACATAATTTCGATAATTTTGCTTCGTTACCTTCGTATAAATCCATACCCCTATCATAAATGGGATACTATTGAAGAGATTCTTCCCGAAAAATGAGAATCCAGCAAGCATGCCCAAACTTCCAATCACTGTTCCGTTTAGAGGAATTTCCAGTTTTTTATAACTATAAATACTGATACCGAGCATAATCGCGACATTTAACAAGGTACTTCCAACAGACGCAATTTCCATATAATCGGTAAACAACTGACTTGGCGATACTAATATCGTCATCATCCCACTCACTAACGACTGTGGTGATTCGATGACAAATGCTAGTATCATTAGCATTACGGACAGGCCGAATAAATAATAATATTGTCGATTCATCTGTTTTTTTAATATCGGCTTTTTCTTCATACGGTCTTCCCTTCAACTATAATATTACTTATTTATCATAACAAACTCACGGAAAACAATCAAAAAACCAAGTGCCAACAACAACAAAAGAACACTCATTATAATGTATACATTATAATGAGTGATACCTTATAATGTATCACTTGTTGTTTCCGTTTCTCCCTCTCGTTGAAGTTTTGCAGAAATCCATACTTTTTTATAATTACTAAACGATGACGGAGAATGCTACGGATTTTATACTAGCAGTACTGGGGGATAGCATTCAAAGTGAATTATGGACTCTTAAAAATTCATTTTTTAGAGTCCATTTGAATCTTGAAAGTGCTTGAGACTACAGGCTCAAGCCGGTGCCCCAGTACAGCTAGTATAAAGAAATCCGTAAGCATTCTCCGTCATCACCATTCTTATTCACTTATAGCACAAAAAAGCCCTGGATTTCTCCAAGGCTTCATCGTTTTATTTAGGCTTCAATACTTAAACGAACACGTTTTGGTCCACGAGTACGAACACTATATGTAATCGTACGAATCGCACGAGCCACTCGTCCTTGTTTACCGATCACGCGACCGATATCTTCAGGATTTACGTGTAAAGTATATTCCATGAATTCATCTGATTCAGAGATGTCAATACGAACATCTTCAGGGAATTCTACTAATGGTTTAACCATTGATAATACTAATTCACTAATATCAGGCATTCTTTTCACCTCTCCATCGAATTGTCGACTTTATGGAAATTACTTAGAAAACTTTGATTCGTGGAATTTCTTCATGATACCTTGTTGTGATAACAAGTTACGAACTGTATCAGAAGGTTGCGCACCATTAGCTAACCATTTTAATGCTAATTCTTCATTGATTGAAACTTCTGCTGGGTTTGCTACTGGGTTGTATGTTCCAACTGTTTCGATGAAACGACCATCACGTGGTGAACGTGAATCAGCTACAACTACACGGTAGAAAGGATTTTTCTTAGAACCCATACGTTTTAAACGAATTTTAACTGCCATTATTTACACCTCCATGTATTAATCTCACAGTTACATAGTGTAGCAGAAAGAAGAATGGTTGTAAAGTATTTTATCTTTACACCATAGAAAAATTGTTCTAAAAATGCTCTAAACCCTATTAAAACAAGTAATAAATAGAATTTTATGCATATTTTTGATATACTGGATAAAAATATGTATAAACGAAAAGAGTTGAAATTATGTCAGTTCAGAACCAAACTCCAGATTGGCGCGAGGCTCTACTAACTTTTTGGAATAAACCTATATTGAAAAATATTCGATTTATTTTTAACATCGCTTATTCAGTTCTAAAAAATATTTTTGTAATTGCGATTTTATTCTTAATGCTATTAGGAATATTTGGTGGTGGAATTGGATTAGGATATTTTGCAAGTTTAACTTCCAATGAAGAGCCCCTTACCCAAGAACAAATGAGTGACGCAATTGGAAATCTTAATTTAATCTCTAGTTTCCATTATAGTGACGGTACAAAAATTTCAGATGTGAATTCTGATGAACTACGAATTGTAAAACCTCTATCAGAAATTTCTCAATATGTAATTGATGGAATTATCTCAACCGAAGATAGTTCATTCTACGAACATAATGGGATTGTACCAAAAGCTTTACTTCGTGCTATTCTCCAAGAAGCTGTTTCTTCTGGATCAGGCGCGGCGGGTGGTTCCACTCTTACGCAACAATTAATTAAGCAACAAATTTTGACGAGTGAAGTAACTTTCAAACGAAAAGCCAACGAGATTTTATACGCATTACGTCTTGAAAAACACTTTACGAAAGATCAAATTTTAGAAGCCTACTTAAACGTATCTTCATTTGGTCGAAATCATAATGGATTAAATATCGCCGGAATCGAAGAAGCCGCTCAAGGTGTTTTCGGTGTGGCTGCAAAAGATTTAACCTTACCACAAGCTGCTTATCTTGTTGGGATGCCACAAAATCCGATTGTGTATACTCCTTACACAAACCAAGCTACCTTAAAGGAAGATACTTCTGCGGGTATTGAACGGATGAAATTTGTTCTCTTTAGTATGTATCGTGAAAACAAAATTACTAAAGAACAATACGAAGAAGCTCTAGCGTATGATATTACAAAAGACTTCCTTCCGCCAAAAGAAATTTCTTCAGATAGACAATCTTATCTTTACCAAGCTGTTAACCGTGAAGCGATTAAAGTCTTAATCACTAAAGCAGCTCAAAAGAATAAATTAACTTATGATGAAGTTCGTAATGACTCAGAGCTTTACAGCAAATATTACGATGAAGCTAGTCGTGAGCTAAGTTCTTCAGGATATAAGATTACATCAACAATCGATCAAAAAGTGTATGATGCAATGCAAAAAGCGATTGCAAGTTATGGAAACCAAATTGGACCAACGTATAATACACAATATGTTGATCAAAATACTGGAGAAACCAAAACACAAACAGAACCTGCTCAAAATGGAGCGGTTATGATTGAAAATAAAACAGGTCGTATTCTTGGATTTGTTGCTGGTCGAGATTTCGAATCAAACCAAGTAGACCACGCGTTTACTACGCACCGTTCACCAGGTTCAACTATTAAACCAATCTTGGTTTATGCTCCTGCTATTGAAAATAATCTGATTTATCCAGCAAGTATTGTTCCAGATACTAAAGTAAGTATTCCTCAAGGAAACGGAACTTACTGGCAACCGACAAACTACGGAAACACAATAACGAACCAATTCTTAACGGTCCGTTATGCACTATTCCGTTCGTTTAACAATCCTGTTATTAAGATTTACCAAACAATGCTTCAAAAAGGCATTAACGCAGGTGAATACTTGAAGAAGATGGGCATCAAAGGGATTACTGAAGATGAGTATCAAAATATCGCCCTCTCCATTGGGGGAACCAGAACTGGTCCGACTGTTTTAGAACAAACAAGTGCCTTCTCTACTTTAGCAAATGGTGGTGAACACCACGATGCATACTTAATCGAGAAAATTGAAGATTCCAGAGGAAATGTTGTCTACCAACATGAAGACAAAAAAGAACGTGTTTTCTCTGACGCAACGGCTTATTTAACAACGAATATGCTTCAAGACATCGCAAATTCGACTCAATTCTACAATATGAAGGGAAATATGGGCTTCAGTTCAGACTTGGCTGGTAAGACTGGTACTTCTGAAAATGAAATTGATAACTGGTTTGTCGCATATACCCCAACCGTAACGTTAGGTTCTTGGATTGGATACGATAACTTCTATAATGCCCGTTATGCTATTACTGCTGGTGATGGATACGGAGAACCAACTACTAGAAGTCAACGTCAATGGACTTACTTAATGAAGGCCGCTTATGAAGCAAATCCTGAATTAATCGGTAAAGAAACAACCTTTAAACAACCAGATTCTGTTTATCGTGATTCTGTTGTATCCACAACAGGTACGAAAGCCGGAACATTCAAAGCTGAAAACGGCGGAACCTACTCGATCAGTGGTGGAATGACGACCGACTGGTTCAAGAAAGATTTCCCACCGATGAATCCTTTCTACAACTTCGCTATTGGAGCTACTCCTGAAGAAATGAATAACTTCTGGAATAAAGCCACTCCTAAAAAAGAGGAGAAGAAAGATACCAAGAAGGACGAAAAGAAAAACGAGAAAAAAGACGAGAAAAAAGATGAGAAGAAGAATGAAAAGAAAGAGGAAACTACTCAATCTCCTTCTACTCAAAGTCAAACGACTCGATCAAACTAATAAAAAAGGCTGGACAATGTCCAGCCTTTTTATTGTGGAATTTTTAAATTTAGACTACTTATTTAGTAGTATTTCTCCATTCAATCTTGTATGGTAAAGTGATTTCAGACTCTACGATTTCTTCTTTATTCATAATCTTTGTTAAAAGACGCATTGCAACGGCACCAATATCATATAAAGGAGGTGCAATCGTTGAAAGAATTGGACGAGTCATTTTCGTTAATTTAGAATTGTTGCTTGAAACCAATTCAAATTTTTCAGGAACTTTAACGCCTAAATCGATTAATCCGTTTAATAATCCTACTGAAGTTTCATCATCAGTTACCACCGCAGCAGTCGCACCTGCTTTGTGGATGCGTTCAGCTACAGACTCCCCTGCATGATAGGTTAGAGGAACTTCGTAAACTAATTTTTCGTCAAATTTAAGTCCTGCTTTTTCTAAAGCAGCTTTATATCCTTCTAAACGGAAATCAACTGAAGCTACATTTTTCATTGCAGCAGTGACAAAAGCAATTTTCTTATGTCCATTTTCAATTAAAGTTTCCACTACTTCTCTTGTCGCTTCATTGAAATCGATATTTACTGAAGCAATTTCATGTTCTGCATCCATTGTTCCCGCTAACACAATCGGTGTTTTTGAACGAACAATTTCAGCACGTAATTCAGGTGTTAGATGGTTTCCCATGTATAAAATTCCATCTACTTGTTTAGAGAACAAAGTATTTAACACTTGAATTTCTTTATGATTATTTTGGTCTGAGTTTGCTAAAATGATGTTATATTTATACATTGTAGCAATGTCATCAATCCCACGAGCTAAACTAGCAAAATAAAGGTTTGTAACATCAGGAATAATAACTCCCACAGTCGTTGTTTTTTTACTCGCTAACCCACGCGCAACGGCATTTGGACGATAATCCAATTCGTCAATTACATCTAAAACTCTCTTACGAGTTGCTGGTTTAACGTTTGGATTTCCATTAACAACACGCGATACTGTAGCCATGGATACGTTCGCTTCACGCGCAACATCATAAATCGTAATTGTTTGCTTTTCCATCTACAAATCTCCTTTGTGCATCTTTTCATCTATCATTAGGGTAGCACTTTCATAAAATTAATGCAAGCGTTTAACGAAAATTTTCAAAAACTTTTTGAAACTATTTACATTCTTGATATAATAAGTATGCTACAATAGTTTTAAGGAGATGATTTATATGAATTTAAACCCTACTTTCAAACAACTAGAAACTGAATTATCAAAACAAAACAATCCGATTGCTCTAATCCAAAATCCTGAAACCATTCGTCTTTTAACGAATTTTTCAACAGATCCTCATGAGCGGATTGTGGCTCTTGTATACTCACCAAGCGCTACCCCACTATTATTTGTCCCCGCATTGGAGCATCAAGTGGCTCAAAAAGCGGAACCAGATTTTATCGTGAAAAGCTATCACGATCATGAAGATGGATGGAAGCTCCTATCAGATGCGATTAAAGAACACTTCCCTGCAGAGCCAAATTTCGCTGTAGAAAAAGTGGACTTCTCTCTTTATGCCGCAGAACAAGTTCAAAAGCATTTTAAGGATGTTCATTTTTCTGTAGATTTAACGCCAATCGTTCAACACCTTCGTCTTGTAAAAGATCAAGAAGCCGTTGAAAAATTGGTCTACTCTGGAACCTTTGCTGACAAAGCGATTGAAATCGGGAAGAACGCCTTAAAGGTAGGCATCAGCGAACGTGAAGTGGTAGCCATCATCGAATTTGAAATGAAAAAACTCGGCGTCTCTCAGATGAGCTTTGATACCATGGTGCTCTTTGGAGATCACGCGGCAGATCCTCACGGTGAACCTGGAGACCGCACCCTTAAAGAAAATGAATGGGTTCTATTTGACCTTGGTACAATGGTAGATGGGTACGCAAGTGACATTACACGTACCGTCTTCTTTGGAAATAGCCAGGACAAGGATCCACGTCATCAAGAAATCTATGATATTGTACAAAAAGCGCATGACACAGCCATTGCAGCTATAAAACCAGGGATGAAAGCAAGCCAAATCGATAAAATTGCTCGCGATATTATTACAGAAGCAGGATACGGTGAATATTTCATCCATCGCCTTGGACACGGGATTGGCCAAAGCGTACATGAATTTCCTTCAATCATGGAAGGAAATGATATGGAACTCGTTGAAGGTATGTGTTTCTCTGTAGAACCGGGTGTTTATATTTCAGGTGACTTCGGTGTTCGTATCGAAGACTGTTTAGCTGTTACCGAAAATGGTTCAAAACTCTTCACTAAAGTAAAATATGATTTTTAGACAAACAAAAAAGGCTGGGGAATTTCCCAGCCTTTTTAAGGATGCATTATTATGCTTCTTTTTTAGCTTCTTCTTTCACATCTTGAGCTTTTTCTTTTACATCTTCTGCTAATTCAGCAACCACTTCAGCTGACTCTTCTTTTTGTTTAGAGAAGTTTTCTTTTACTTTATCAACTGTTTCGTTGAATTGGTCTTTTAAGTTTTCAGTATGTTTAGAAACTTGTTCTTTTAGATGAGAAGCTTGTTCTTGTAAGTTAATACGAATATCTTGAGTTGAAGCTTTGGCAACTTCAGTGAATTCTGCTCCTTTTGCTAAGGCAATTTCACCATATTCTGACAATTGTTCTTTATAACGATCAGCTTCTTTTGCTAAATCTTCACGTAATTCTTTTCCTGATTTTGGTGCAAATAGCAATGCAGTTACTGCTGCTGCTGTTCCCCCGATTAATGCTCCTAATAAAAATCCGCATTTTTTACTCATGTTCAACACTCCATTTCATTAATTATATTTTTTTCTTTTTGGAAAAAAATGCTCTTCCGAAGTTAACTGCCGTAGCTACACGACTCGTTTTAGAAAGTTTTACTGCTTTTGTTGCTAGATTTCGTGAAGATGCATTCACATCTGAAATTGTCACACCTAAATCTCCAGCTGCAGTAAATAATGGATCAGTGGCTTTTAATTTGCCATTGATATCGTCCACCAATACATTGGCTTTATTTAATAACCCCTCTACTTCAATTGAGAGGCTGTCTACATCTTTAGTAATAATCTCTAATGAATGATTCATGTTCTCAACGGTTTTATTTAATTTTGATAAAATCGGTGATACTTTGACAATCACAAAAACTACTAAGGCTAATAAAGCACATGCAGCTATTAATGCAGCAATCTCAATACCTGTCATTGAGCCATTCCTCCAATCTTCTAGTATGATTCAATCATAACACTATCCCTTTAAAATTACCATCAAATTCTTTGTAAAATGAATCTCTTTCATTCGTTTTTTTTGTATGCTACACTAATTGTATTCAAATTTAAAGGAAGACTTATTATGCGTGTATTTTTATGGTTCGATTCCATCTCTAATTTCTTTATCAATTATTGGAATGGGATTGAATGGGAATCTATTTTATCTAATCTTTTTACTAAACTACTCTCACTAGTCATTTTATTTTTACTATTTTATTTAGGAAAAAAACTAGCCCATTTTCTCTTTAAGAAAACCATTCTCTCTTCTATGAGAGTCTCTACTCAATCGGAAAGTCGCAAGAAAACCATTCTTAAATTATTAGAGAATATGTTGGATTATTTCTTATATTTCATTTTGATTTATTGGATTCTTTCGATTATCGGAGTCCCAATTTCTAGTTTACTAGCAGGTGCCGGAATCGCTGGGGTTGCTTTAGGTCTAGGAGCACAAGGTTTCTTATCAGATGTCATCAATGGATTATTTATCTTAATGGAACGTCAATTTGAAGTAGGAGATGCGGTTTTAATTAATTCTATTTCTGGGACGATTGCAAGCGTTGGCGTTCGTACAACCCAAGTTCGAGGATATGATGGAACCCTGCATTACATTCCCAATCGCAACATTACCGTCGTTAGCAACCAATCTCGAGGAAATATGAGAGCTTTAATCGAACTTCCACTCAATAGTAATGTTGATTTAAAAACGGTCTATGAAACCATTGAAGCCGTGAATACTCGATATGCTAAATCGGATGAGGCTCTAGCTTCTGCACCAAATATTGTGGGCCCTCAAACCAAACCAACTGGACAATTTGTCTTCACGATTTCTATCATGACGAAGAATGGATTGCAACATGCCACTTATCAAAAATACTTAACCTTATATCAAGAAGCATTATTAAAAAAAGGAATCGACCTTTCGACTCCAACGATTCCCTATCTGACAAAATAAAAGAAGGCGAAAAATTTTCGCCTTCTCTTTTTATTTTTCAACTAAATCAAATTCTCTAGTTAATTCATGAACCATGAAATTAATGCGTTTCAACACTTCTTTTCTGGTTACGATCCCTAAAAATTCTTGGTTTTCATTCGTAATACAAATAAAACTTTGATCCACCAAATCCCTCAATACATCTTCCATATCTGTATCAACGAAAATCGTTGGAAACTCCGTCTTCATGACATCACGAACTTTATACTTACTGAGTTGATTCATATGAATTTGTTCGACTCCAGTAATCTTTTGCAAAATCATCGCTAAAGATACTAAGCCTACAATTTGATTTTCTTTATTCAAAACGGGGATTAAAGAATATCGTACATTCGTAAGAACTAACATGGCATGCTCTAATGTATGGTCTTCTTGTAGAATCGCTACATTCTCAGCATCAATAAAGAGCTGCTCTCGATTTTCCAATAATAATTCTTGTATTCTCTTATGAATCAAGTGTATAACCTCCTTCAGGGCTCCAAGTATAGTTTAAAACTAAATCATCTAATACTTCATGCTTCGTCGTATAATACGTTAAACGAATTTGTTCTTTTGATAAAATCTCTAATACAGCATAACTCGCAGTTCCTGAATAAGTCCCTCTTGGAAAATTTGTCGATCCTGAATTAATACATAAAACTCCATCAACAGTCTCTGCATTTAGCTTATGAGTGTGCCCGTACAAAGCAATACTAGCTCCTTTTTCTTTAGCCATGTTTGCTAAATACTCTCTCCCAGCATTTACATATTGATGATGCCCATGAGTGACAAAGAACGTAATCCCTTCTACTTCAAAAACCTCAAACTCAGGATACTCCATATCATAATCACAATTCCCTGTGACTCTTACACAATGAGATAATAATTCATCCTTATAGGGAAACTCAGAATCCCCTGTATGAACAAAAGTTACTTTTTCTCCAGAAAAATGATCAAAAATTTTCCGAAGCGTCAACTCTTGACCATGATTATCACTGACAATGACTATTTTCATTCTGTTTCCTCCACAGCTCCTAAAGAGTTTGTCCAATGTTCCCATTTTTCAACCAGTAATTCAATCGCTTTTGCACGGTGGCTAATTTTATTTTTGATATCCATTCCGAGTTCCGCAAATGTTTGTTGATACTCTGGCACTAAAAATAATGGATCATAACCAAATCCACTGTCTCCTGATGGTAATGTGGCAATTTCTCCGTGACATTCTGCCTGTACCACAAGGGATTCTTTAAACGGCGCCGCTAAAACTAAACAACATGTGAAATGAGCTGCCCTTTCCTTTCCTTTAAGCCCACCTAGTTCAGATAACAGTTTGGCATTATTAGCCGCATCATTCTTTTCTTCTCCTGCAAATCTTGCTGAATAAACTCCAGGAAGTCCTTCTAGAGCATCTACACAAAGTCCTGAATCATCAGCCAAAACAATTGTTTGTAAAGCATTCGCAATCGTCTCTGCTTTCAGTCTCGCATTTTCCTCAAAAGTCGTTCCAGTTTCCTCAACTTCATCTAATTCTGGGAAATCTTTTAAGGTTTTAACCTTATAGCCTTTTGGTTCAAAAATTTTGGCAAATTCTTTTGCTTTTCCAACATTATTCGTTGCAATAACAATTTCTTTTCCAAGTTGGATAGGCGTTAATTTTTCCTCTAAAGTCACCGTCTTCACCTCTAAACCCTTTCTGTGGAGCCAATTTTCCGCAATCTCTTCAAAAAGAGTTGCATCTCCCGTTGTATAAATTTCTAAAGTAGGATTTGGATTCGTTTCAGGAGTTTCGCTGAGTTTGCAATAATCTAAAAGAGCACTCACACTTGATACAGTTTCTGCACCTGAATCAATTAAGGAAACTTGATCTCCTACGACTTTTTGAATCGTTTTTCTTAAAAGAGGATAATGTGTACAACCCAAAATCACTGTATCTACATTGGTGCCTTCTAATGGTTTGAGGGTTTCATTTACAATCTCCCAAGCTTCAGGCGTGTCCGATTGATTATTTTCGACAAGGGGAACAAAGTTTGGACAAGCAATATCAAATACTTGAATGTTCTTATTCTTGTCATGCATTGTTTTTGGATACACTTTACTTGAAATCGTAGCATTCGTCCCCAATACTCCGATTCGGTCATTAGATGTTTGCTTGATGGCTGCCAAACTTCCTGGTTGAATCACTCCCACTACCGGAATCTCTAAAGTTTGTTGTAATTCCTCTAAAACGACTGCTGTGGCCGTGTTACAGGCAATAACCAGCATTTTTATATTCTTTTGCAGTAAAAATTGCACTATTTCCAACGTATATTGGCGAATCTCCTCTTTCGGTCTTGTCCCATATGGGCAACGAGCGGAATCTCCTAAGAAGATCATTGATTCGTTTGGTAATTGTTTTAACGCCTCTTTGAGAACCGTTAAGCCTCCCACTCCTGAATCAATAAATCCAATTGGTCTTTTCATATTTTGCCAACCTCTCTATCTTTTGTCTTCTATAGTATACCATAGTTCAAACCTGGCTGATTCAAAAGTGGTTCGTATTATGAAAAAGTTAATCAAAGAGAAGACCCTTCGGTGTTTGAATGAAAAGGCTTTGAAGGGTCTACACTGCGTGCCTTTATCGGATATCTTCATAGTGTTTGTAATAGCTGTAGCGGTTCGAGCCGTGGTCTCTCACCTACTGAGCTATTACTCACACTATAGAATCCGATAGGCCCTCCGTTTGACTCCTCCGACCTTTTCATTCAAACAATGATGCTCATAACGTTTTGCAATACGACCAGGTGACTAAAAAGAAAGGGGAGAAACCTCCGCACTAAACAAAAAGAACTCCTGCTGTGCAGAAGTTCTCGTTTTTTATGCTACGTTTGGATCTTTACTTTGATGTTTTCTAGTCACTAATATTAAGAGAACGATCACTACTAAGAAAGTTATTGAAATGGCCCAGCCAGGGTGTTCATTGATAGATTTTCCTAGTTGAATGATAAATTTAACAAAATCTGGTAATTCCTTCCCTTGATGACTCACTCCACTGATTATAATACCCATTAATAAAGTAACTCCCCCAAGTGCGAATAGTCCTGTTTTTAATGGCATTTTATTCATGACAATCCCAATCACATTTGCAATCAGATGAATCAATAATACTTGTGCAAAAAAAGCTGCAATACTTAAAAATAGATTTTCAGGATTATACAAAGTGCTTAACCTTGATTCAATTTTGATCGTATTGAATACCGTGATTCCTTCTCTAAATGGTAACAATATGCTAAAGATAAACGTTAAAATGAGTGAATCAACAATTGTTTGAATAAAGAGACTTTGAATTTGTTCATTTCTCGTTAATCCTAGTTGGCTTTCTAGGCGGAATTGTTCAATGATATAAGCAATTCCAATGATTAAAATAATGAGTCCGACTTCATTATCAAAATAAATTGGGAAATAAACTCCAAATGAAGTAAAATCTCCATTTGCAAAAATTTTCATGAATAGGCCTGCGAAAACCCACCAAATTCCTAAAAAGATTAAAATCGATTTCCATCTTTTCACTAGTCCCATGCTAACAACTGATAATAAACGGTCCATCTTATTCATTCTCCTTTCGAGTAATTGAAATAAAGTAATCTTGCAATGTTAATGGTGAAAAATCTAATCCTTGAGGAGTCTCCCCTTTTTTCCCAATCACTACTGCACGAGTGATATTTCCAATTTGTTCGGTTTCTTGTACATTCTTATCTGCGACAAATTCTTGAACTAGGCTTGTAGCACCTCTAACAACATATCCTTTTCCAAGGACCTCTTCCACCATCACTTCCTCTGTAACCACACCATCTTTAATAACGATGACTTTTTCAAGAATTGAAGCAACTTCTTCGATTAAATGCGTTGCAATGACAAATGTCCGTGGATTTCTTGCATAAGCTTCCAGTAATTTTTTGTTAAAAATATGACGATGATTCGCATCTAAACCTAGTACTGGTTCATCCATAAAGATGTACTCACTAGGATTACAAAGCGCTAGGATAATTTTCATAATGCTTTGATATCCAGTAGAGGCTTTTGAAAATCTTTCTTTCACATTGACTCCAAAGACTTTAATTAAATCTTCTGCAAACTCACTGTCGAATTCCGGATAAGTTCTTTTATAAATAGATAATAAATCTTTAAATTTATATTCTTTTGGGAACCAATTTTCTGTACTCGATAAGTACACTTGATGCATCGCCCTTGGAGTTTTATGAAGATCCACGCCATCAAGAGTGATGTCTCCGCTTGTCTTTTCGATACGGCGAGCAATCATATTTAAAACCGTACTCTTTCCAGCTCCATTTCGACCTAATAGGCCAATAATACTCTCAGGTTCAATCGTAAAATCGACCCCTTTTACAGCTTCTTTATTGAAATACTTCTTTCTTAATCCTTTCACTTGGATTGTCATTTTAGGAACCCTCCTTCGATAATTTTAACTAATTCTTCTTTTGTAATTCCTAGTGCTTGCGCTTCTTTTAAAAAATTTGGGACCATCTGATTCGCAAATTCATTTTGCTTTTTACTTACAATAATTTTTCTTGCCCCTTCTGCTACAAACGTTCCAAGACCTCTTCTTTTTTCTAATACTTGTTCGCTCACGAGTAAGTTCATTCCTTTCAATACGGTTGCTGGATTGATTTGATACCCTGTGGAAATCTCAGTTGTCGACGGTACTTGATCTCCTTCTTTGTAGATTTCATGGAAGATTTCTTCTTCTAGTTGATTGGCTACTTGTTGAAATAACGGGATATCACTTTGAAAATCAAATTTCATAACGCACCTCCTTTAAGTTTTATGTTTGTTGGTTAGTTACTTGTGTAATTAACTATAAAACTAAAAAACTATTTTGTCAACACTTTTTTAAAAAAAATTTTGAAAATAAAAAAGAGTGATAAAACAAGGATTCTCCTTGCTTCATCACTCCATTAAAAATATGATTTTATAAATATTGTGCTAACAATTCTTCTAATTGTTCTTTAGCATGGTAGCCAACTACTTTATTAACCACTTCTCCATCTTTTTTGATTAATAAAGTTGGGATGCTCATAATTCCAAAAGCACGAGCGGTTTCAGGGTTTTCGTCCACATCCACTTTAGTGAATGTAACTTTGTCTCCCATTTCCTCGTCTAATTGGTCAATAACTGGACCTTGCATACGACATGGTCCACACCATGTAGCCCAAAAGTCTACTAAAACTACTCCGTCTTTAGTTTCTTCTACAAAGTTTTTATCTGTTAATGATTTTACCATTCAAATCATCCTTTCCTTTTTCTATAAGACCAGTATAGCAATCCCGATTCACTCGACCAACTTTTCTGCTCATAGATTATTTGAAAGTAACAATCGTTGCCCCATTTCCACCTGTATTCATTGGTGCAAATTCAAAACTAGCAACAGAGCGGTGGCTTCGAAGTGTTTTATGAACACCTTGTTGAATCGCGCCTGTTCCGCGTCCATGAATAATGGTTACACGTGGATAATTAGCTAAAATAGCCGCATCAATATATAAATCAAGATCTTTCATCGCTTCTTCGTATCGTTTTCCACGTAAGTCTAATTCTGAAGAGACATGACTACTTCTAGCACTTTTCACAATCACTTGTTGTTTAGCTTCTTGCGTTTCGGCAATTGGGGCTAAGTCTTCTATAGCAATCTTCATCTTGATAATCCCCATTTGAACAACCCATTCCTCGTCACTGACTTTTTCAACAAGAGTTCCGCGTTGTCCAAATGAAAGAACTTCGACACTTTGTCCGACTTGCAGCGCCTTCTTCGCTTTTTCTTTGCGAAGCACCTTATTCTTCTTCAAGGCTTGCTCATGTTTCAAGTCTGTTAAAGCTGTCTTTTTCTCAATCATTTCATGTTCTTTAACCGTACTTTGTTTACTTCTCAGTTGTAATTCACGGATTTCTGACAAGATTTTATCCGCATCATCCTTACTTTGTTCAATTAAAGAATTTGCACGCTCTTTAGCTTCTTCCAGAAGTCTTGCTTTATTTGCTTTAAACAGTTCAGTTTCCTTTTGCAAATCTTCTAATAACTGTGTACTTAACTCTAATTGATGACGCATCTTATCGGCATCACGCTGCGCACGGCGACGTTTTTGCTCAAGGTCACTAATCATCGCATTCAAGTCTTGGTCTTCCTCAGAAAGAAGCCCACGCGCTTGGTCGATAATGATAGATGGTAACCCAAGACGTTTTGAAATATCAAAGGCATTACTACGCCCTGGTACTCCAAGTAGGAGTTGGTACGTTGGCTGAAGAGTATCTCCATCAAACTCCATACTCGCATTAATGGTTTTAGGGCGGTCATACCCGTATGCTTTCAACTCTGGATAGTGAGTCGAAGCAATCACATAACTTTGCTTACTTGCAATATAATCAAGAATCGCAATCGCAAGAGACGAGCCTTCTTGGGGGTCTGTCCCTGATCCAATTTCGTCGATTAAAAGCAAGCTCTTATTATTGATTTGCTTCAAAATAGAAACAATATTGGACATATGAGATGAGAACGTTGATAAGTTTTGTTCAATCGATTGCTCATCCCCGATATCTGCAAAAATCTCGGTAAAGATTCCTACACGGCTATTTTCACCCGCAGGAATATAGAGTCCCATCTGTGCCATTAATTGAATGACTCCAACCGTCTTCAAGAGGATTGTTTTCCCCCCTGTATTCGGCCCTGTAATGACAATCGCTTGATACTCTTCTCCAAGAATAATATCGTTTGCGACAGCCTTCTCACGGTCTAATAATGGGTGCCATGCTTTCCAAAGTGCCACATGATTCTGACGGTCAATAATAGGTTCTGTTGCCTTTATTTCATTAGCATATAGAGCCTTTGCATTCACTACGTCTAATCGTGCTAATACATAATGATTTTGATGCAATGAATTCGTGTATGGCATGAGTTTTTGAGAAAGTTCCCATAAAATGCGTTCGACTTCACGCTTTTCTTGGACTTGATATTCTCGTAATTTATTATTCAAATTAACAACTGCTTGAGGCTCCATAAACAGAGTCTGTCCCGTTGCACTTTGGTCATGTACAGTACCTCCAAATACAGATTTATATTCTGCTTTTACTGGAAGTACATAACGGTCATTACGAATGGTGATAATCGTATCACTTAAATACTGGGCATTCTTTCCTGTAAGGTATTGATCCATTTGGCGACGAATTTCTTGTTCCGTTTTCTGAATGCCTACTCGAATTCCATGCAAAGTAGGAGACGCACTATCTAATACATATCCATCTTCTCGAATCGATGCTTCTAGCTCCTTAGTCACATCAGGAATACTTTCTAATTTTTCAACTAGTCGGGGGATACGTTTTAATGCAATCTCTTCTTCTTCAACTTTTTCAAAGAAACGTTCTACTTCATGCGTTGTCGTTAACACACGTAAAATATCACTTAATTCGCGCCCATTTAATCCCGCTTCTAATTCCAATCGTTTCAAGGCGAAACTAATATCTTTCAACCGTGGAATCGGAATCCCTTGTTTTAAGCGAAGAAGCTCAACTCCATCTGCTGTTTCTTCAATTTTATGTTGAATCGCCTTTTCTTCCACCTCTATTGGAAGTTCTTTAATCATTTGTTTTCCTTTTTCAGAGGTTGCATATTCAGCTAATTGGGCTCTAATTTTATCAAATTCTAAAACCTTTTCGATTTTCGAATTCATAACAGTCCTTCTTTCTTAAAAAACGTGGAACAAATCTGTTCCACGCTCTCGTTTTTATTTAGGTAATAACCAACTTGAAACAATTTGTGTCACAATTGGAGTTTTGGTAATAATAAAGTTTGGCAGTCCGCCTTCAATCATTTTTTGTGCTGGAGCCAGTGGGATCATCGCAATCGCGTAAAGAACAAAATAAATAAATAGATAGTTCATAAGGAATCCTAATGCAGCACCACTGATTGTATTAAATTGTTTTAATAATGGTAAAAATGTTAATTCACTCGCAATATATCCTAAGAAACGAACCACTAACCAACCTAAAATCATAATCACTAAAAATGAAATCAATCTATAAAATGAGTGGTCTAAATTCATTGCTTGTTCTTCAGAGAAAATCGCTAATTGATTTCCGGGAACATAGGACGGATACGGAATAAATACCGATAAAAATTTAGCTAGTTTTTCATGCGTAAATAATGCCACTAAAAAGGTAATAAAGTAACCCGCAATATAAACTAATTGTAATGTTAATCCTCTACGGGCACCCGTATAGATTCCAACGATTAAATAAAATAAAATGATTAATGTAATCATAAACCCTACCTTCTCAACAAATCTTGTTGTAATTCAAATTGTTTTTCTAATTCTTGTTTTCTTTTTGAGTCAATGGAAGGTCGCTTATGATGCGCATTTTGCACTTCTTTTTCTAACTGCTCTACTCGCTTCTTCAATGCGACGACTTCTTCTTGTTTTTCGAATTGATTTGAAATAGCGTTAATCGCTGCAAGGAGTGCTACTTCTTCATTCGATAATTTGTCTGATACTCGGGTGATTTGATCTAATTGCTCTTGTAAGACTCTCACAATACTTTGCATTTCTTGTTGAGACTTTTTCCCAATAATCGTATAGGATTTGCCGGCAATGACTGCTTTAACTCTTGATTTCGGTTGTTTCACAATAGATCATCTCCATTCCTCATAATATCACCTTATTTTACCATTTTCTGAGCAAAAAAACACGAATAATCCTCTTTTTGAAGGAGTAGACGAATAAATGTTCTCATGGTATTCTTAAAAAGAACAAGGAGGATTACTATGAATTCATTAACATTAACACTATCACCCGAACAGGTTTCCGCATTAGAAGCAAAATATCCTTCATATGTAGAGTCCCCTCCTCCACACGCCGTTTTAAGGTTGAAGATTGACGGGTTAACGATTACTGCCTATCAATCTGGTAAAGTGCTATTCCAAGGGAAAGGCATTGAAACGTTTATTCAAAAGAATCAGCTAGAATCGTCAATAAAGACATCTAAAGAGAAATCAAAAGACACGCCTTCTCTTCCAAAGGATTTTTCTTCTTGGAGCGTAATGGGAAGCGATGAAGTTGGAAACGGAGCTTACTTTGGTCCTTTAACGGTTGCTAGTGCTTACGTTTCAAAAGAAAATATCCCTCTTCTTAAAAAAATGGGAGTGAAAGACTCTAAAGATTTAACGGATGAACAAATCCGAGCTCTCGTTCCTAAAATTAAAGAAGTCATTCCGTATAAATTATTGACGCTTTGGCCTGAAAAATACAATGAGGTTCAACAAGTCAAAAACTTAAATGAAATGAAGACTCTTCTTCATAACCAAGCCTTACGTCTCTTAAGTGAAAAAATAATGCCAGAATCACCTGAAGGGTATTTAATTGATCAATTTTGTAAACCAGAATTATATTATCGTTATTTAAAAGGACAGCCTTTAGTCGATAAAAATAAAACGTACTTTATTACAAAAGGCGAAAGCCATCATATCGCTGTAGCGGCGGCGTCAATGATTGCTAGATGCGCTTTCCTGGATGGTTTAGACTCATTAAGTACAGAATTCGGGTATAAACTACCAAGTGGTGCTGGAAGCAATGTGGACCAAATTGCTGCAAAAATTCTAAAGCACAACGGAATGGATACTTTACGTAAAGTCGCAAAACTCCACTTCGCCAATACCGAAAAAGCAAAACGAATGAAATAATGAAAGAGCAACTTCCTCAAACCAGGGAAGTTGCTCTTTTTTAATCTTTCAATAGTTTTTGAATCACTTTAAGTGCGCCCATCCAACCGAGTGCAATGATGAAGAGAATAATGGCCCATCCATATCGTAGTTCCGTCAAAGGAATTTGAACGTTCATTCCAAAAAATCCCGTGACAATATCTGGAATCGTCATCAATATAGAAATAACTGTTAAAAATTTCATCGTATCATTCAAATTATTATTCAAAACATTATTATACGTTCCGGAAATTTGTCTTAAAATTTGAAGATGTAAATCTGTCATCTCAACTAATTGTTTTGCCTCGATAATATTGTCTTCCAATTGCTCTCTTTCAAAATCATCGAATTCTTTAAAGGCTTGTTGCGTTTTCAATTGCTCTAATACAACAGCATTTTGCTTAGTGGCAGATACTAAATACATTCCACCAATTTCCAAATCAGAAAGTGCAAATAAATTATTCTTAGTCGTTTTCTTTCGAAGGAGTTTGCTAATATTTTGCTGTTCTTTATTTAATTTTTCAATTACTGGGAAGTAATGCTCCGAAATGACAAAAAGGCTATGCAGTAAAAGATTAAACACATTCCAATGAAGATTCTCTTCCAACTCTTCTACAATCGCATCGATAATGTATTCATTTTGACTATTTGAAATCGTAACAATTTGATTTTGACGAACAATGAATGTTAACGGAATCGTTTCATAGTGGTTCTCTTCTTTAGACAAGTTTAATACATTATAAATAACAACCAGCGTTTTCGTTCGACGGTTGTATTCCATATGTGCTCGCTCATTTTTATCCAGTGCATATTCAATCATTTCATCATCAATTTCATACGTATCATAAATGGATGAGTATTCACTAATCAAATCTGAATTGATGTTAATCCAAGTATTATCTCCAAAGTGCATTACGCTCATTTAAACCCCTCCTTCGTATAGAATGCTGTATTAGTATAACATAATTTCTTTTTTTGACTAAAAGGAAAGCATGTCAACGTTCCAAAATAGACCATTTGACATGCTTTTCATTCATATTTTCTTCCTTTTAAATTAAGAGATTGATTCCCAATTTCCTTATTCTTTTCCCACTATTTTTGCGTTGGTTCACTCGTCGTCTCACTAGGAGCTTCTGTTGTAACTTCTTGAGAGGTTGTAGCTTGTGTTTCAGAAGCACTAGTGCTCTTTTCCTCGGTACTCTCCTGCGTAGAAGTAGATGTTGTCTCTGAAGTGCTTGATGACACTGTTGTAGCTTCAGTAGATTTTTCCTCTACTTTTTTGTCTAAAATAGAGCTCTTTGGAATACTATTATCTTTATCTGCTTCATCTAAAGTGCCTTCAGAGAAGTCTTTTGCTTCCTCTAAAATACTTAACTCATCAGCAGAAGCCGGTGTCATAATCTCTTTTAGATTCTTACCAATTGTTCCTTCAACTTTACCATTAAAATTCTTGTGCGCTTCTTTAATCGCTAATTTAGTACGATAAGATTCAATAATGAGCGCTTCAACGGCTGTCGTTCCAAAGTTCAAGCGAGATCCCATATATCGTTTGATGAGGCTAGCCACTTCTTCTCTTAAAGCAGATGGTAATTCTTGGTCTAGTACGTGTTGTGTAAGGAAGTATAAATAGCGCATCCCTTCAATACTAATGCGATCGTTAGCATCCCGTAATGCTTGAATTAATGAAGCAATTGCATTCACTTGCGCTTCTTTTCCACTTTCTCTTGCTTTTGTAGCTAAATCTCTTAGCTCATCCGCAGTAACTCCGTAGTCTTTCAATGATAACTCACTAATCTTACGAATTGTTTCTTCATGAGTTGCATTCATCTTTTGCTCTTGCGGTGTTACCGAATTTTCAACATCTTGTTCTTTATTCACGACTTTCTTTTCAAAGTTTTCTAGTCCTTTAACAAAGCCTTCCGTTGAATTCCCTTTTTGTTGCACTTGCTCTTTATATTCACTTAAAGCCACTAAAATTCGATTTAAAGCAACTGGATCATCTTTGTATTTCTCTTGGGTGCGAGTTTTCACCTCGTCAATTTTTTGAAACACTTCTTCTTCATTTAAATCCCCTGCCACAAATGGTGGAACGATTCCAGGCAATTTATTTTTTTCGTAAGCTTCAATCCCATCTTTATTCACGATATTCATTGAATGACTATGGTCACCGTGTGGAATATCAAAACGTCCATTGACAATGCGGATCGCTGTACGAGAAATCCCCATACGTCTTGCAATCAAATCAATTTCCTGTGAAAGTCTCACTTCAGCAGGGATCGATGGATCAGAATTTGGTACTTCAAATCGTTTCAATGGAATGACCCAAGGATGGATATGATTTTTATCTTGCCCTTGCTCCATATTTTGAAAGGCAAATACTTTTCCAATATATTCACCTTGATCATTGGTAACTGATTCGAATTTGATACTATCTCTTTCTACACCATATGCATACGTAATATAATCCAAATATTTTTGAATTTCAGGAGATTGCAAAGTTAATTCTTTATCTCCTGGTGTCGTCATATCTGTTGTAGACGTTTGAACGGTAGGTGTTGTAGCCGTACTATTTTGATGTTGTCTTGAAGGAGTAGAGGCAGCAGCAACTGTCCCACTCGTTCCTCCTCCACGATGAGACGTAGGTTCATCGTCAAAAGTATAATTGGTACTTCCATCCCCACAGTCTAGTACATCATGGAAATGATCCCCATGAGGAATTCGGAGTAATTTACAAGTCCTCTTTTTCCCCGTTTCATCTTCTCTAGTAACGGTTTGAGCATTTGCCAGTTGTGAACGATAAATAAAGTGATAGTGATCACCGTGTCTCACCACAAACCCTAATTCATTTTCACTCACAATATCTTTTGGATTAAAGACATAATCATCATCTGAATGGTTGTTTTGGCTAATTTGTTTCTTTTGCTCATAAATCGCATCAGAAGGTGGAGTCCCAAACACAAAATGGTAATGGTCTCCATGTTTCTTTAGATACCCATTTTCAAAAACTTCTCCCACAATTGTTTTAGGTTTATTCTCTTTAATTTCCTTTGCAGCTTGTTCATACTTCGCCATCTGCTCAGGAGAAATCGTCGTTTGTTCAACCGTACTTTCTGCTACTTGATTCACTTGACTTTGTTGATTGGCTAAAATCATTCCTGAAGCGAAGACAAGCCCTAAGGCAACTGCTCCACCTAGAAATACCTTCTCTTTTTTATTCATTCATCTCCCACTTTCTTAAATCGTAAGTTTTACGTTTTAGAGTATACTATTTGAGGGGGAGTGCTGTCAATAAAGATATTCCAAATTTTTAAGCAAAAAAACCTTCCCACAAATCTATGGGAAGGGTTACGGTTATTCTTCGATTAAATCACTTAATAAGTAAGCATCCACTAAGGACTCTGTGGCTTCAATAGAATCGATATGCGTTCTTTCATAAGAGTGACTCGATTCAATTCCTGCTCCTAGCAGTGCATGTTTTACTTCTGCCCCAGCTCGCATCGCTGCAGAAGCATCACTTCCATAATAAGGATAAATATCTAGTTTAAACGGAATCTCTTGTTCCTTGCAAAGACTGACTAACTGTTGACGGAAATCATAGTTATAAGGTCCAGACCCATCTTTGACACAAATCGAAACCGTATATTCATCGGTTTGTTGGTCGTCCCCCATCGCTCCCATATCCACTGCAAGAAACTCAACCACTTCAGAAGGAATACTACTGTTAGCTCCAGTCCCCGTTTCTTCAATACAGCTAAACATAAAGTGAGTCGTTACCGGTAAGGTAATTCCCTCTTTTTTATATTTCTTCAATAAGGTAAGTAAAATTGCTGCACTAACCTTATCATCTAAGAATCGACTTTTAACAAATCCGGTTGGTGTGACAACAAATCGTGGATCAAAAGAAACAAAATCTCCCACTTCGATTCCTAAAGCTCGCGTCTCTTTTTCATTAGTGACTTTCTCATCTAATCGAACTTCCATATTATCTTGACTCCGTTCGACCGTTCCGGCTTCTTTATATACATGAACACTCGTTTGATGCAATAAAATCGTTCCTGAAACCGTATTTCCGTTTGAGGCAATATGAACGGTACAATTTTCTCCTTCAATCATATTCCAAGCAAAACCACCAATACGATCCAACTTCAAACGTCCGTCTGGTTTCACTGCTCTTACAATCGCTCCAAGCGTATCGATATGAGCCGTAATTGCGCGCTGCTCTTTATCGTTTGCTCCTTCTACAGTTACAATGACAAGCCCTTTCGCTGTACGTTTTGGTTGGTATCCCATATCCGTTAACACTTCAATTAAATAATCTTGAACATCTTTTGTGTACCCTGTTGGAGATGGAATGGCTACTAATTCTTTTAAGAAATCGATTGTTTGATTCATTTTCTTTCCTCCATTTCACGATAGATTAAGTATAGCATATCCCTATAAAATCTAACTAATGAACATGCTTCTCTTTAGATAATCCCAAGAATTTTACAAAATTTCTTGCATAATAGAATCTTTAGTTTTATAATACAAGTATATTACAAATTGAAAGGATGAATTTCATGAAAAAAACCTTGAAATTAATCGCTGTGTTTTTCGCAGCACTATTCGTATTACTAGGATGCGGTAAAGAAGAATCATCTTCATTTGAATTAAATCAAAACGGAGTAACTTCAGTTTTAACTTATTACTATAATAACGATTTAGTAACAAAACAAACTGCTACAAATACTTATGATTTAAAGAAATTAGGCGTAACTGAAGAAGACGCTAAAAAACAAATCGAAGGAGTAAATAATAAATATACAGCTGTTGATGGCGTTACTGCTAGTATTGAATCTAAAGATGGTACTCTTATTCAAACTTTAACAGTGGATTACACTAAAGCTAAAGTTTCTGAGTTAAGAAAAGCATTCCCTCAAGAATTCGCTGGAGACGGCGATAAAATCAGCTTTAAAGCTTCTAAAGAATCTTTATTACAAGCTGGATACAAAGAAAAGAAATAAAAGGATATTCATAAAACCGGGGGAAGAATATACTCTTCGTCCGGTTTTCCTATAATTAAAACAAGAAAAGTGAGGAAAAGATCATGAACAAAAAAACGAAAGTATTAGCCATTTTATTTACTACAGGTTTAGTATTAGCTGGTTGTGGTCAAAAAGATAATAGTACAACCACTACTACATCATCTACCACAAAAGAAACAACTACTACTGCTACAACAACCGCTCCAACAACAACTACGGTAGCTACAACTACTGCAGCAACTGAAGGTGAAAAGAAAACAGTGTTAGAACAGTCTGATAAGGGCGTAACTTCTCGTGTAATCATGTACTCTAAAGGTGACGTTCTTGTAAAACAAACGACTGAGAATGTTTACAACGTAAAAGAAATGGAAACTAAAGCTACTGAAGAACAAATCAAAACACAACTCGAGACAGCTTTTGCAGCTTATAAAGGCGTAGAAGGAATCTCTTCATCAGTTGAAGTCAAAGATGGTAAAGTCATTCAAAACTTTACAGTCGACTATTCAAAAACAGACTTTGCTAAATTAAAAGAACTCGTTCCAAGCTTTAAACCAAAAGATGATAATACAGTAAGCTATGAAGTTACTAAAAACTTCCTAGTTAAAGAAGGATTCAAAGAAGTTCAATAGTCTTACTTGATCCTCGAAGGAATCGTTTTGAAAGGAAATTAATATGAATACACGTACCAAACAATTGGCTCTTCTTGCCACATGTGGTTTCTTTCTGGTTGCTTGTGGACAAAATAAAGATTCCGAAGAAAAGGATCCCACAACGGTAGTCCAAACGACGCAAGCTCAAACCACTGTCGCGCAAACAACGACGCAGACAACAACGGCTTCTCCTACGACTACCGCGCCAACAACCGTTGCACAAACAGACAATCCCAACGCCAAGGAAGAACAAGCTGTATTCGAAATCTCTCTTCCAGGAAGCATTACAACTATGATCATTTATCATAAAGGCGATCAAGTGACTAGACAGATTTCTAAGAATATCTTTGACTTTACATCATTACCTGGCATAACAGAGGAAACAAAAGAAATCATTGCTAAGGCACAAAAAGAAACGGTTGAAGCAACTTATAAAATTGCGAAGGAACAATTCAAAAACATAGAAGGATTCATCGTTTCGCTTGAAAGTGAAGGTGAAAAACTAATTCAATCTTTTGATATGGATTATACAAAAATTGATGTTACTAAACTAAAAGAAATTGATCCTAAATTTAAACTGAATGAATATTCTACGAGCTTCGAAACCATGAAAAAAGTGCTTTTAGAAGCTGGTTTCCAACAAAAATAATAAAATCGATGTTTAAGGAGAAAATCATGAAAAAGACTTATAAAGTTATTGCATTGTTATCGACTGCTGTTGCTCTTGCAGCATGTCAAAGTGGAGAAAAGAAAGTTGATGAAACTTCAGCCCAAACAACCGTTGCTCAAGCAACTACACAAGCACCTACTACTCAAGCTGCAACTACAAAAGCGACGACCACTCAATCTGCTAAAAGCAATCAAACAGGCGAAGCAACTTACGAATACAAAGAGCCTGGTGTTACTGTTACATTGAAGTACTACTACAAAGATGACGTTGTTTATAAACAAGAAGGTACTTATGTTTATAATCCAAAAGAAATGGGTCAAGATCCAGAACAATTTAAAGTAACCATCCAAAAAGCTTTTGACGAAACAAAAGGTGTTAAGGGAATCGAAGGAACGCTTGAATTTAAGGACGGGGTATATACCCGTAAAAACACGTTTGACTATAATACAATGGACTTTGTAGAACTAAACAAACGTAATCCAAAGAAATATCCACCAAAAAATGATCCACTATATTATAGTGAAGCTGTTAAAAAATTAGAAAAAAATGGATATGTAAAAAAATAACCTCAACCCAATAAACACAGCACCAAAGACATTCCTTGAATGTCCTTGGTGCTGTGTTCTTGTCTAAAATTTACGATGTAACAAAAATGTGACGTCACATTTTTGTTACATCTTCTTTTGTATCATTTATGATACGTATCAAAAATGATACAAAATCACCCTATTTGGTAATGTCATCCTCTTCCCTTCCTTCTCAGCGAACGTAGAAGCAGTATTAGCTCTTTATAAACTATCACAATAAAAAAGTACGAAGATTATTTTATGTAGTACAATAAAAACTTAGATTACCTTTGGTTATCTTCATAATAACGACAATAGCTGTATCGGATTGGGCCAAGGTCTCAATCCTATCGAGCCTCAAAGCAGGAGTATGGAATAAATTCCTAACTCCAGCTAATTCGCATCGATTACACTCGCTATTGTTGTTATTATAGAAACCAAGGTAATCCTTGTTTTTATACATAAGATAGATATTCTTCATACTTACTTTATTTGAATGATAATTGGTTCGATAGTTCGACAGCACGCTCTTCAAACGTTGCCATTTCCACCCTCAACTCTCTTTTAAGTGCTTC
Source organism: Granulicatella sp. HMSC31F03 (assembly GCF_001807725.1). Taxonomy (NCBI): domain Bacteria; kingdom Bacillati; phylum Bacillota; class Bacilli; order Lactobacillales; family Carnobacteriaceae; genus Granulicatella; species Granulicatella sp. HMSC31F03. Next base: position 105,184 of record NZ_KV790851.1, read on the forward strand.
TAGACTTACGTTCACTAGCTTCTTGTTATAAACGACTCTTTTTCCGTCTATCCAAACATCTTGGACATTGGATGCATTGGCAGAATACACCAAGGCTGCATACGCATCATACACAGGAAACATATTCACTGAGGACGTTTCAACAAGCACCACATCTGCTTTTTTGCCTGCTTCAAGCGTGCCCACTTCCTCATCGAGTCCTAGAGCTTTTGCCCCACCTCTTGTCGCCAAAGCCACGATTTCTTTTGCAGGGAACGCGCTACGATCCTTCAGATGCGTTTTATGGAAATTAGCTACCATTCGCATTTGAGTGAATAAATCCAGCGTATTACCGCTACTTGGGCCGTCCGTTCCTAGTCCAACCGTCACTCCATGGTCTAGTAAACTGCGAATTGGTGCGACTCCTTTTGCAGACTTCGTATTGGCGCCGATGCAATGAACGACGCTGACGGTTGGATAGTTCGCCAGAATTTCGACATCTGATTCCGTCATCAGAATTCCATGAGCTAAGATAACCGGCACTTCGAAAAATCCAAGCGACTCTAAAAATTCAATTGGTGTTTGGCTATAAGTTTTACGGAAATAATCCATCTCGTACGTCATCTCAGAGACATGAAGCGTAATAGGAACTTGGTTTTCTTTGGCAAACTCGAGAATCGCTCTCATCACTTCTTCGGTATTTGTATTCGGAGCATGGGGGGCAATTAATGGCTGAACGAGTTCGTCCCCTTTCCACTTGTCAACAAATGCTTGAGTATACGCTAGGGCATCATCAGTATTCCTGCTATCGGGCGTCTTCATATTGATAATCGTTTCACCTACGAGAGAACGCATCTTCATGTCTTTGGCAACTTTGGCAACTGCATCTTCAAAATAATACATATCACACATCGCAGTTACGCCTGCTAGCTGCATCTCCGCAATCGCATAGGCCGTGCTTTTTGCAATTAACGGTTCGTCAACCACTTCTTGCTCTAATGGAAATAGGAAGCGTCTGAGGCGGTCTGGGCAATCGTCTCCTAATGAACGAAACGGAATCATCCCGCAATGTGTATGAGCATTCACGAACCCCGGAAGCAGGATTCCACCCTGTGCATCTATCCAATCATCTGCCTTCTTCTCCTCAAATTGATCCATCGCACCTACTTCAACAATTAAGTGCCCCTCCATCACTAAGTACCCACTTCGATATTCTGTAAAGGCATCATCCATCGTTAAAATCCATGCGTTTTTATAACCGATTCTCAAAACTGCCACTCCCTTTCCTGTCTTCTTTATTCTAATTGAATCCCATTATAAGAACAATCAAAACTAGGATGTAGAAGAAAGCCACTAGTCTAACATTCGTCTAGCGGCTTCATCTATTTCGTTTCTGATATGTCCTTAAATAAAATTCAATATTCTATTGGTTTAGGATTTTATTCCATTGGTCAATCCAAGCTTTAAGGTTTTCATTTACAAGTTTGAAATCAACTGTTTTCGCACGTTTTGCAACGTCACCATAAGTCATTGTTTTTACTTCGTTATCTGCTAATTTTACATCTTTATTAACAGGAGCTTCACTCAATGATTTAGCTTTCACTGTTTGGTTTTCAGTGCTAATACGGAAATTTACATATTTATACGCATTTTCTTTGTTTTTCGCATTTTTTACGATATTCACTGTATTGTAGTTTGCATACGTTCCAGATTCAGGAACGACAGATACAACATTCGAGTTTGCTTTTTTCACAGTAGGAATGGCAAAGTCTACAACAACTGCAACTGTTACTTCCCCTGCTTGGAACATATTTGCTAAGTCACTGGATTTAGAATATGTTTTAACAATATTTGGTTTCAATTCTTCAAGTGCTTTGAAAGCAGCTTCCCCTTTATCATCTTTAAGGGCTTTTCCGCCTTTATCGGCCGCAACAGATAAGAATAATGGGCCTCCGGTTGTTGTAATATCAGGGATTGCCACTTTGCCTTTCAAATCTTCTGACCATAAGTCGCTCCAATCTTTAATTTCACGACCAAGTTTTTCTTTATCGTAAACAATTGCAATACTGTTAATAGAGAACGGAATTCCTCCACCGTTTTGGAACACTTCTTTAGCCCCATCTGTTAATAAAGCAAGATTTGGAATTTCTTTTTCAGTCACCGTTTCAAATAATCCTTCTGTTGTTCCTTTTGTAGAACCTGATTGAGATAACTCGATAACGTCAATGTTACTTCCACCACTTTGAACTTTTGTTAAACGTTCGGAAGCATTACCGACTTCTAAAGTCACTTTAACACCATTCGCTTCTTCAAAAGGTTTGATAATGTCACGCTCTACAATATCTTGGCTTAATCCAAATGTTGAAACAACTAATTCTGTAGAAGCTCCTTTTGAAGCCTCTCCTCCTGTTGTTGTTGCCTCATTCTTTGGTAAATTTGCTTGGCTATTTCCACACCCTGCTAATACTAATAACGATGCTACCGCAAGTCCTGCAATTGATTTTTTCATGTGTGTACACTCCTTAAATTTTTATTTTATAACACAATAACATGATCTTTAGGGAACGCCAGAGAGACTTTCGTTCCGACTTCTAAAACGGATGGATTGTTCACAAGAAGAACTCCCACTTCTGTTTTCACTTCATACTGATACGCTTTTCCGATGAAGGTTCTTACTAAAATTTCACCTGGAAGAACTCCATCGCCCTCGTTTAAGACTTCGATATGGTCTGGGCGAATCGTTATCTTCACATCTCCTTCCTTGGTATGTTCCCTCGTTTCTAGAACGAGTCCATTCGATAATTGAACGGTGTGATTTTCTTGAACTATTCCTTTGATGAAGTTTTCAAATCCAATAAAACGAGCGACGAACTCCGTCGTTGGATGTTGATAGATTTCTTCAGGTGTACCGTATTGTTCGATAATCCCATTATTCATGACCGCTACCTTATCCGAGATTGAGAAACATTCCTCTTGGTCGTGCGTTACGAATAAAGTCGTAATCTTGAATTGTTGCTGGATGCGTTTGATTTCTAGACGTATTTGAAGTCTAAGTTTTGCATCCAAGTTACTTAACGGTTCGTCTAGTAATAAGAGTTTTGGTTCAATGACCAGTGCTCTGGCTAGTGCCACACGTTGTCTTTGTCCCCCTGACAGTTGTTTTGGATAGCGATTTCCAAGTTCAGCCAAGCCGCACACTTCAAGCATTTTAGCGACTTTCTCATCAATCACTGCTTTACTTTCTTTTCTCACTTTCAATCCGAACGCAACATTTTCAGCCACTGTTAAATGGGGGAATAATGCGTAGCTTTGGAATACCATCCCGAATTGTCGATGGTGGACAGGCACTTTTGTCATATCCTCACCCTCTAATTCAAAGGTTCCGCTATTTTGACTAAGGAGTCCCGCTACAATACGAAGCGTCGTCGTTTTCCCACAACCACTCGGACCGAGTAAGGAAACCAATTCCCCCTTTTCAATCGATAAATTCAAATCTTTTAAAATATGATGTTTATTATCGTAAATCATATTTACATCTGTTAATTTTACAAATGACATATCTTTCTCCTTATGAAATGGAAGCTAAGCCCAACGTTTTTTCAATCGCAATCATAATCCCCATCGTTACAAACATTAAAATCACCGATAATGCTGAAACAGATGGATCGTAGTTAAATTCCATATAACTTAATAAAGTCGTTGGAAGCATGGTCACTCCTGGACCAGATAAGAACATCGATACTGGAACGTTGTTAAATGAGTTCACGAACGAAAGCATGAACGCCGCGAAAATTCCTGAAGTGATATTTGGTAAGAGCACCGTTGCAAAAGCTCTCTTCTTCGTACAACCAAGCGTCCAAGCGGCCTCTTCCATCGACACATCAACTTGTTCCATACTAGAGCCAACGACACGAATCACATATGGGATACTAATGAGGAAGTGCCCAATCAGTAATCCCGGTAGAATTGGGAATTTAAAACTCAAAACAATCATTTGATAGAGGGAATACCCTACGACAATCCCTGGAATCATTGTTGGCGATAAGAAGAAATCCTTCATTAATTTCTTCCCTTTAAAGTGGTCTCTGGATAATACGTACGCTGCAGGCACACCAATCACTAATGCAAGGAGTGTGGCTACAACGCCCACTAGTAAGCTGAGTTGTAAGCTCGACATGAAAGCTTTTGAAGTGAGCGCCATAATATACCAGTCGATGGTAAATCCTTTAATCGGGAAGGTAATAATCGCTTCTGTCCCAAATGAAGTAATCACGATAATCACGAGTGGTAAGAATAGGAATAAGAAGACAATAGTCGCAATCATTGTGAGTAATTTATTTTTACGCAATGTCTCCACCTCGCTTATCCATCGATTTCGCTAAGAGATTCAATGCCTTCATCACGGCAAATGTAATCACAATCATCACAAGTGCAATCACACTCGCACTTGTCCAATCACCAAGCGTTGTCGCGCGTTGGTAAAGTAATGTCGCTAACATCATCTTTTTATTTCCACCTAATAATTGTGGAGTTGTATATGCGGTAAGTGTCCCTGTAAACACGAGAATACTTCCGACAATCATCCCTGGTAGCGACAATGGCAAAATAATCTTGAAGAATCCTTTTAAAGGACTTAACCCAAGCGTTGCCGCCGCTTCTAATAGGTCATCATCAATATTTTCTAGAACTCCCACCAGTGTCATAATCATCGTCGGTAAGAATAAATAAACCGAACCGATAATAATCGAGAAGTCTGTATATAAGAGTGACAATGGCTCGTTAATCACTCCAAACATCATAAGTAGATTATTAATAACTCCGTTTTTACCAAGAATCGTAATCCATGCAAAGCTTCGAATAACAGAGTTTGTTAATAGTGGGAATAGCGTTAATGCAATTAAAATCCCTCTCCATTTCTTCGATACTCCAGAAATGACGTATGCTGCCGGCAAGCCCAAAACAGCACAAAAAATAGTAACGATCAAGGAAATACTAAGCGTACGTCCTAACACCGCCATAAAATAGGAATCTTTGAAAAAATCAATATACAGTTGCAAAAAAAAACTACTTTCTGGGAAAACTGTAGGAATCAAACTACTTAGTAACGGAAGGACTAAGAAAAAGCATAATAGAACAATCCCAGGAAAGAGCAACGTATATCGAACGTTCTTTTTCATAACACATCTCCTTGTTCGTTTTTAGACTTATATTATACGGCTAATTTTAAGAATTTTCAACACGATTTTCAAAAAATCCAAACAAAATTTTATATACGCTCTATTAAATTCGTGTTTAAACCCCTTTTCACCCCGCCATTACCAAATATGGTAATTACCATATTTGG